>NZ_KV786807.1:0-916 GCF_001806955.1 Burkholderia sp. HMSC10F09 | reverse complement strand
CACGGCCGGCGACGAGCCGCTGCTGATCGCGCGCCGCACCGGCGCACCGGTGTGGGTGTGCCCGGACCGCGTCGCGGCCGCGCAGGCGCTGCGCGCCGCGCACCCGGACGTCGACGTGATCGTCAGCGACGACGGCCTGCAGCACTACCGCCTCGCGCGCACGGTCGAGCTCGTCGTGTTCGACCACCGGCTCGGCGGCAACGGCTTTCTGCTGCCGGCCGGCCCACTGCGCGAGCCGCTGTCGCGGCACCGCGATGCGACGCTCGTGAACGACCCGTACAGCGGCGCGCTGCCGCCGTGGCCCGACACCTATTCGCTCGCGCTGACGCCGGGCGCCGCATGGCATCTCGACCAGCCGACGCTGCGCCGCCCGCTGTCGCAGTTCGCGGACGAGCGCGTGCTCGCGGCGGCCGGGATCGGCGCGCCGGAGCGCTTCTTCGCGACGCTGCGGGCGGCCGGCCTCGCGCCGACGACGCGCGCGCTGCCCGACCATTACGCGTTCGCGGACAACCCGTTCGTCGACGACGCCGTCGACGCGATCCTGATCACCGAGAAGGATGCAGTAAAATTGGGCGCTTCCTGGCGCGACGCTCGGCTGTGGGTCGTCCCCGTCGAAGCCGCGCTCGATCCCTGCCTCATTGCCCTCGTTGTGGAGAAACTCCGTGGACGCTCGCCTGCTTGAAATCCTTGTGTGCCCTATCTGCAAAGGCCCGCTCCACTATGACCGCGCCGCGCAGGAACTGATCTGCAACGCGGACAAGCTCGCCTATCCGGTTCGCGACGGCATCCCGGTGATGCTCGTCGACGAAGCGCGGCAGACCGTCGAAGGCACGCCGGTCGATCCGTCCGGTCGCTGAGCGCCGCGTCGCCCCCACGCGGCCGCGCGCCGCATCCCGGCCGCCGCGGCCGCCGGGCG
>NZ_KV786806.1:0-5770 GCF_001806955.1 Burkholderia sp. HMSC10F09 | reverse complement strand
CGCGGCGGGCGCGGCCGCGATGCCGGCCGCCGCGCAGCTGCGGCCGACCGACCCGACCGTCGTGCCCGACTCGTCGACGCAGGCCTTCCAGCGCGCGGACCACCGGATGATGGAAGCGATGGACGCCGCGCGCTATACGGGCGACGCCGATCGCGATTTCGTCTCGCATATGGCGCCGCATCACCAGGGCGCGATCGACATGGCGCAGGTCGAGCTGAAATACGGCAAGGATCCGACGCTGCGGCAGCTCGCGAGCCGCATCGTCGCCGCGCAGCGCGACGAGATCGCGCTGATGGAGCGCTGGCAGAAGGCGCACGGCGCGACGCCGTGAGCGCGCATGGCGACGGCGCCGTCGCGCCTGACCGGAGGTCCCATGGACATCGATGCATTGCTGCTGTCGCGATTCCAGTTCGCCTGGGTGATCGCGTTTCATATCCTGCTGCCCGCGTTCACCGTCGGGCTGTCGTGCTTCATCGCGACGCTCGAGGTGCTGCACTGGGCGACGCGGCGTACGGTGTATCTGCGGCTGTCGACGTTCTGGCTGCGAATTTTCGCGGTGTCGTTCGGCATGGGCGTCGTATCGGGCATCGTGATGCCGTTCCAGTTCGGCACGAACTGGAGCCGGTTCGTCGCGGCGACGTCGAACGTCGTGGGCGGCTTCATGGCGTACGAAGTGCTGACCGCGTTCTTTCTCGAGTCGGCGTTTCTCGGCGTGCTGCTGTTCGGCCGCCGGCGCGTGCCGCCGTGGGCGCATGCGATGTCGGCCGTGCTGGTCGCGCTCGGCACGCTGCTGTCGTCGTTCTGGATTCTCGCGGTGAACAGCTGGATGCAGACGCCGACCGGCTACCGGATCGTCGACGGACGCTTCTATCCGGACAGCATGCTGTCGGTACTGCTGAGCCCGTCGTTCCCGTTCCGGCTCGCGCATACGGTCACCGCGTTTCTCGTCACGACCGCGTTCGTCGTGCTCGCGGTCGGCGCGCACTATCTGCTGCAGCGGCGCGCGCCCGACGAAAGCCGCGTGATGGTCCGCATGGGGCTATGGTTCCTGACGATCGCCGTGCCCGTGCAGATCGCGCTCGGCGACGCGCACGGCCTCAACACGCTGGCACATCAGCCGGTGAAGCTCGCGGCGATGGAAGGGCTGTGGGACACCGGCCGCGGCGTGCGCGCGACGCTGTTCGCGTGGCCCGATCAGGCGCGCGAGACGAATCGCTTCGAGGTGTCGATTCCGCGCCTCGGCAGCCTGTATCTGACGCACGACTGGAACGGGCTCGTGCACGGGCTGAAGGACTGGCCGCGCGACCAGCGGCCGTCGGTGCCGGTCGTGTTCTTCGCGTTCCATCTGATGGTCGGGCTCGGCATCGTGATGCTCGCGATCGTCGTGCGCGGGCTCACGCTGTGGCGCAGACGCAGGCTGTACGCAGCACGCGGCTGGCTGCACGCGTGCCGCCTGGCGATGCCGATCGGCTTCGTCGCGGTGCTCGCGGGCTGGACGACGACCGAAGCCGGCCGGCAGCCGTGGACCGTGTACGGGCTGATGCGCACGGCCGACTCGGTCACGCCGTCGCTGACGACGGGCGACGTCGCGCTGTCGTTCGCGCTCTATGCGATCGGCTATCTGGCGATCTTCGGCGCGGGCTTCGTGCTGCTGCGCCGGCTCGTGCGGCTCGGGCCCGACACGGCGCCCGCGCATGCGGGAACGCCGGGCGCGGCCGTCTCGGAGCGGCCCGCGCGGCCGCTGTCGGCCGTGTCGGACAGCGGCGCGCAACCACCGGGAGCGAATGATGACAGGGCTTGATCTCGTACCGCTGTGGGCCGGTGTGCTCGCGCTGTCGGTGCTGATGTACGTGCTGCTCGACGGCTTCGATCTCGGCGTCGGGATGCTGTTCTTCTGGCGCCGCGACGAAGCGGAGCGCGACCGCATGATCGCGTCGGTATCGCCGGTGTGGGACTTCAACGAAACCTGGCTCGTGCTCGGCAGCACGCTGCTGCTTGCCGCGTTTCCGGGCGCGTTCTCGGTCGTCGTGCCGGGCGTCTACTTTCCCGTGCTGCTGATGCTGCTCGGGCTGCTGTTTCGCGGCGTCGCGTTCGAGTTTCGCGGCGTGGTCGGCGCGCGCAAGCGGCTCTGGAGCGGAGCGTTCGCGTGCGGCTCGCTTGTGGCGACCGCCGCGCAGGGCGCGGTGCTCGGCATGTTCGTGCAGGGCTTTCGCGTCGTCGACGGGCGTTTCGCCGGCACGAGCTGGGACTGGGTCGCGCCGTTTCCGCTGCTGACCGCGGCGGGGCTCGTCGTCGGCTATCTGCTGCTCGGCGCCACCTGGCTCGTGATGAAGACCGAAGGGCCGCTGCAGCTCGCCGCGCGGCGAGCCGCGCGCCACGCACTGATCGGCGTGATCGTGTTCATCGTCGCGGTCAGCATCTGGACGCCGCTCGCCGATCCGGCGATCGCCGCGCGCTGGTTTGCCTGGCCGAACCTGCTGTTCTTCTCGCCGGTGCCGGTGCTGACGGCGCTGCTCGCGTGGCTCGCCTGGCGCGCGCTGCACGGCCGCGGCGAAGTGCTGCCGTTCGTCGCGTCGATCGGGCTGTTCTTTCTCGGCTTCTCGGGACTCACGATCAGCCTGTGGCCGCACGTCGCGCCGCCGTCCGTGACGCTGTGGTCGGCCGCGTCGGCGCAGATGTCGCAGGAATTCCTGATGATCGGCACCGCGTTCATGCTGCCGGTGCTGCTGATGTATGTGGGCTGGTCGTACTGGGTGTTCCGCGGCAAGGTGCGCGGCGACGTCGGGTACGAGCATATGTGACGGCCGCGGCTGCCGCGGCCGACGAAAAGGGGAGACGACGGATGGCAGGTGAACGCGCACGCGACGCGGGCGAAGCGATCGACAGCGTCGCCGACTACATGACGCGCATCGCCGCGCAGGACGACGGCCGCGCCGCGCGGCTCTTTCGCGGGCAGTGCAACGCGGGCTGGGCGCTCGCGCCGAGCATCGCGCGCGGGCGCTCGACGCCCGATATCGAAGCGCGGATGCTCGACGAATTCATGCGCAGTGCGCTGCCGCATCTCGAACCGGCGCCGAATCTCGACGCGTGCGACTGGCTCGCGATCGCGCAGCAGCACGGGATGCGCACGCGCTTGCTCGACTGGTCCGGCAGCGCGCTCGCCGCGCTGTGGTTCGCGGTCAGGAGCGCGTCGGAGGCGGGCGTCGACGGTGTCGTCTGGTGCCTGCGTCACGACGCGGACGACATCGCGACGATCGCCGAGCGGCGCGCGCCGCTCGGTGTCACGCGCACGAAAGTGTTCCGGCCGCGCCATGTGATGCCGCGCATCACCGCGCAGGACGGGTGGTTCACGATCCATAGCTACGACGCCGATGCGCAGTGCTTCGCGCCGCTCGACGAACAGCCGGACTTCGCGGGGCGCCTCACGCGCATCGTCGTGCCGGGCGAGCGGTTCGCCGCGATCCGGCATGAGCTTGCGCGCGTCGGGATTAGCGTCGCGACGATCTTTCCGGATCTCGACGGCATCGCGCAGTGGACCGACACGCGGTACTTCCCGGACGACGAGGATACGCACGCGCCGCGGTGAGGGTGCAGAGGATGCATGCGGCGTGCATACGGCGCATACGGCACGGCGCGCACATCGCGCAAACCATGCAAACCGCCACATCGCATACGCTCCGAACGCCCGCACAGCACGCAGCACGCAGCACGAAGCACGAAGCACGAAGCGCGAAGTGCGAAGTGCGAAGCGCGAAGCGCGAAGCGCGTGGCGCATCGGCGCATCGGCGCATCGGCGCATCGGCCCGGGCATGCCGGTTGCTTCATACAGCGTCGACGCCCGCATCGGGACCGTACCCCGCGCCACTACGTTGCCGCGGCGCGCGGTCCGCGTGCGGGTGCGCTTACTTGTTCCATCCGGGAGGTGTCATGCGCGAAGCGAACGATTCATCCCGCGTCCGGCCGGACGCGGCCGACCGTCACGGGACCGACCGCGCGTCGGCCCCGCATCCCGTCACGCGCGCGTTCGAGCGCTTCGCGTCCGGCGTCACGGCGTGGGCCGGCTCGCCGATCGCGTTCGGCTCGGCCGTCGCCGTGACGCTGCTGTGGCTCGTCAGCGGGCCGCTGTTTCACTATTCCGACGCGTGGCAGCTCGTGATCAACACGGGTACGACGATCATCACGTTCCTGATGGTGTTCCTGCTGCAGCGGAACCAGAACCGCGACAGCGTCGCGCTGCATCTGAAGCTCGACGAACTCGTCGCGGCGACGCGTTCCGCGAGCGACCGGCTGATCGGGATCGAGGATGCGTCGGAGGAGGAGCTGAATCAGCTCGCGCAGGCGTACATGAAGCTCGCGAAGCGGGCGGGCACGCGCGAAGGCCTCGAAGAGGATTGCGCACGCGTGCGCGACATGGCCGACGCGCCGCGGGACGCGTCGTGACGAACGCGCTTTTCGGCACCGCCGCATCGCGCGTGCGCGCCCGACATCCGCATTTTTCAAGCGTTTGTCATTTCGTTCGCCGCGCTGCGAGCGCGTACCGATGAGCGCGACCGAACTCGCGGACGGCTATCTGCGCTTCTTCGTGCTGCCGCTCTGGATCGCGGCCGGCTTCGTCGACTGGCTCTGCCATCGACGCTCGCAGATCGCCTCGACGTCGGGCGTGCGCGAGTCGCTGCTGCATGTCGCGCAGCTCGTCGAGGTCGGCATTCCGCTGCTCGTCGCGCTGCTGTTCGAAATCGATCTGACCGTGCTCGCGCTGATGGCGGCCGGTTTCGTGCTGCACGAGTTCACCGCGCTGGCCGACGTCCGCTTCGCCGTGTCGCGGCGCGACGTGTCGCCGTTCGAACAGCACGTGCATAGCTTTCTCGAAATGATGCCGCTCGTCGCGCTCTCGCTGATCGCGTGGATCGTGCTGCCCGCACGGTTGCGCGACGGCGTGCACGCGGCCGACTTCGCCCTGCGCTGGCGGCCTACCGAGCCGCTTTACATCGTCGTACTGCTCGCGGCCGTGCTCGTGTTCGCGGTGATTCCGTATGCGGAGGAGTGCGTGCGCGGCTGGCGGTATGCGCGGCGGCACGCGGCATCGCGCTGAGTGCTGTCTGGCGTATACCGAGCGCGCGACGCGGATTGCGCCGCCGATGCAGCGCGTGCAGCCGCGGCAGCTTGTGCGGCTCGCGCACGATCGAGGAACGGCGCGTGCTGCGTAGGCGGCGAAGCCCGGCCGTCCCCGGGTATTGCGTACGGTGTTGCCATGGAATCCCAGACTCGTCTGAAACCGCTGATGAATCTTGCTGCGGCCGTCGCATGCGGCGCGGTCGCGATGTACTTTCTCGATCCGGCGTCGGGCCGCCGCCGACGTGCGTACGTCTGCGACAAGGCCGCGGCCGGCGGACACGGCGTCGTCGACTATGCGAGCAATTGCGCGAAACAGGCGACCGATCGCGCGCGCAGTGCGATCGCGGGTCTGCGCGAGCACTGGCAGCCCGAGCATGCGGACGACGCGCTGATCGCGGCGCGCGTGCGCGCCGAACTCGCGCGGCTCACCGGTCGTCCGCACGACATCGACGTGAGCGTCGAGGACGGCCATGTGCGGCTCAGCGGCGCGATCGACGAAGCCGAGCGGCAGGCGATCGTCGACGGCGTGTCGGCCGTCGACGGCGTGCGGACCGTCGACGACGGGCTCGGCACGCGCAGCGAGTACCGCGCCGACGCGGGCGACGGCGCGAGCTGATGCGCCCCGGCGCGGCGGCGTGCGCGACACTTGCGTGCC
>NZ_KV786805.1:0-10330 GCF_001806955.1 Burkholderia sp. HMSC10F09 | reverse complement strand
CGCAGGCGCCGGGCGCGAGCGTGAACGCGTCGAGCGCGGCCGGCGTGCGCGACGGCGCGTCGTTCGGCGTCGCCACGTGCGTGAAGCCGCCCGGCACGCCGGGCAGGATCGTCGCCGGATCGACGCGCGCTTCGGCGTCGAGATCGGGGTTCAGCGCGATCAGCAGCGCGTCGTCGTCGTATTCGAGCGACGCGCTCGTGCCGCGCAGCAATACGGTCGCCGGCGCGTCGGGCGCGCTCAGCTGCAACAGTTCGCCGCGCGCGGCCGCGACCGGCGTCGCGCGGCGCCAGGCGTTCGCGTCGGCGAGCGTGCTCGACAGATCGAAGCGCGCGGCGTCGAACGCGGCGCGGTAGTGCGCGGCGCTCGCATCGCGTGCCATCAGCGGCAGTGCGACGCCGCGCTCGAAGCCCATCGGCACGAGCCAGCCCGTGCCGACCGCGGCGGCCGTCCACAACGCGCGGCGATAGGCCCGTGCGACGCGCTCGTCGGGCGCATCGCGCCAGTCGTCCGCGAGACGCGGGCCGTCGAACGCGTCGGGAAACGCGATCGGCGCGCCGATGCGGCGCAGGAAGCGGTGCTCGTCGACGAACCACGGCGCGCGCAGATCCCACCAGCGCGCGGACGAGAACACGGCGTCGAAGCCGGCCGATTCGAGCGGCGCGAGCGCGTCGCGCGCATGGCCCGGCACGCCGGCGATCAGCGCGAGCGACGGCCGCACGCGCTGCAGCGCGGCGCGCCACTGCGCCCACCATGCGGCCGGCAGGTGCTGCGGCGCGTCGACCAGAAAGCCGGCGGCGCCGGCCTGCGCATAGGCCGTCAGATGCGCGCGCCACCACGCCGACAGCGCATCGCGCGCCGCGTCGTCGGTCAGGTTTGCGTGCGCGATGTCCTGCGCGTGTGCAGCGCTGCGCGGGTCGATCAGCGCGTCGTCGTGCGCGCGCTCGACGTACCAGTGCGGATGCGCGGCCCGCAGCGGGTTGTCGCGCGCGACGCGCTCCGGCACGACTTCGAGCAGCACGCGCAGCCCGTGCCCTTGCGCGAGCTGCGCGAGCCGCGCGAAGGTGTCGAGCGCGCTGTCGCGCGTGCCGAACACGTCGGCGGGCCGGTCGAAATCCGCGACGTGGCGCGCAAAGCCGGCGGGGCTCGACGCCCAGAACGCGCCGACGAGCACATGATCGAAGCCCATCCCCGCGACATGCGCGAAGGTCGCCGACCATGCGTCGAGCGGCCCGACGAGGCGGGCGTCGCAGAAGTAGAGATGCGGAGCGAAGGTCGGCACAGGTTCCATGTGAGCGTTCGGGCAGGCAGCGAGGGCGATCAGGGCGCAAGCCGAACGCAACGCGCGTGCCCGCTCCGCGCAGCGCCGCGCGACAACGCCGGCGCGGTGCCGCGCCGATGCGGCCCTGTCGTTTTTACATGAGGTGCGTACCGGGAACGCGCGGCGGCGCGGCGCACGCTCACATGCGCGGCACCGAGCGGATGTCCGTGCTGTCGCCGAGCGCCGACGCGTCGTCCGCTTCGGGCAGCGGCGCGCCGGGGTCGTAGCGCACGATCGCGCCGCGCTCGATGCGGTGCGGGAAATCGGGCGGCGCGTCGACCGTGTCGCCGAAGCAGGCGCGCACGTACGCGCGCAGCAACGCGACGCGCGCATTCGGGCCGCGCGCGGCTCAGGTCGACGGGCCGTCGGCGAACGACGCGTCGCACTCGACCTCGCCGCCGCGCCGCACGATGCGCAGGTCCGTGACGCGATCGAGCACGGCGCCCGCGTCGGCCCACGAGCGCGACGGCGCGAAGTGCGCGTCGAGCCGGCGCAGCGCCTCGCACGCGGCCGTCACGACCACGGTCGGCGTGACGGCCGTGAAGCGCAGTGTGTCTTCGTGGTCGGCGCAGAGGCCGCGCACGCACCAGTAGTCGAGCGCGGTTCCGTCGAGTTCGTCGATCTGCATGGAGCTCTCCGTCGTCAGGGGGCGTCTTTGCGCGCAAGCGGCGTGCCCGGCCGGTCGAACGGTGCGGCGGCCGGCTCCGGCTTCGGCTCCGGCTGCGGCGCGCGCATCCGCGCGACGAGCGGATAGTGGTCGGACGCGTGCCGCGCGCGGGCGCTGCGATGGACCGCGACGTCGACCAGCAGCTCGCCCGGATGCACCCAGATCCGGTCGAGCGAGAACAGCGGGCAGACGGTCGGAAACGTGCGCGGCGCGGGCGCGCGTCGGAACCGCGTGACGAGCGCCTGCAGCGCGCGGCCGCGCACGAACCATTCGTTGATGTCGCCGAGCAGGATCACCGGCATCGCCCCGGTGTCGAACGCGGCGAGCAGCCGCTGCACCTGCGCGCTGCGTTCGCGCGCGGACAGCCCGAGGTGCGTCGCGACGACGCGCAGCGGGCCGGTGCGGCAGTCGATGTCCGCATCGAGCGCGCCGCGCGGCTCGCGCTGATGGAACGACAGATCGAGCGTGCGCGCCGCGCGGATCGGATAGCGCGACAGCACCGCGTTGCCGTAGCGGCGCTCGGCCGTATCGATCGTCGGGCCGGCCGCCGCGTGCATGCCGGTCGCGTCGCGCAGATGCGCGAGCACGTCGGGCCCGCGCGTGCCGCCGAGCGGCACTTCCTGCAGCGCGATCACGTCCGCGTCCAGTTCGTCGATGACCGCGGCGATCCGGTCCGCTGCGCGCGCGTGCCACGGGCCGTAGCCGCCGTGGATGTTGTACGTCGCGATGCGCAGATCGCGGCCGCCCGGCGCGGCCGCGGGCGGCGCGGGGGCCGTGACGACTTCGGGCGGCGCTGCCGTGTGCCGGATCAGCGCCATCGCCGCAGCATCCTGACGAGCAGCGCCGACACGCCGACGAGCGCGATGCCGATCGCCGCGAGCCACGCGAACGCGGTCGGCCCCGGATGGCTGAACGCGGCGAGCAGCTGGTTCGCGAAGATCACCGTGAGCACGATGCCGGGCAGCATGCCGATCGCCGTGCCGATCACGAAGTCGCGCAGCCCGATATGCGACGCGCCCGCGACGAGGTTGACGACCGTAAACGGCGCGATCGGCAGCAGCCGCAGCACCGTCATCGCGACCACGCCGCGTTTGCCGAGATGCTCGCTGAGGCGGTTCGCGCGCGCGCCGGCGAGCCGGCGTACCGCGTCGCGGCCGAGCCAGCGGCCGAGTCCGTAGGTCGCGACCGCGGCCATCAGCGTGCCCGCGCCCGCATAGGCGAAACCGGGCCACGCGCCGAACACGAGGCCGGTCGCCGCGATCAGCAGCGTGATCGGCACCGCGAGCGTCGCCGCAATCACGTAGCCGAGCAGCAGCAGCACGGGCGCGGCCGGCAGTCGCGACATGCCGGCGGCCGCATGTGCGAGCGATGCGACGTTCAGGCGCTCGCCGAGCGGCGAGAAGCGCCACGTGAGCGCGAGCGCGGCGATCAGCAGCACGATCGCGCCGAGCACGAGGAAGCGCGCGCTGAGCGTGCGGTGCTGTTCGCGCGGCACGAACTCGCGGATCAGCCGATCGGGCTCGATCGGCTGCTCGGGATCGAGCCACGCGCTGACCGGCACGAGCGCGTCGAGCTGCGGCGCGACCGACGGATCGAGCGTGCGCAGCGAACGTCCGCGGTCCTTGCGCAGCCGGTCGAGCGCGTCGTTCGGCCGTGCGCCGCGCGCGAGCGCGTCCGCGAACGCGTCGGCGACGGCCGCGGGCGTCGTGCCGAGATGCTCGGCCAGCAGGCGGTCGCGCGTGCCGGCGATCGCGGCGCGCACGCGCGGGTCGCCGGCCGCGACCAGCGCGACGCAGCATTCGGTGTCGAGCAGCATCGAGCGGTTGTTGAGGTTCGCGCTGCCGATCATCAGGCATTCGTCGTCGACGATCGCGACTTTGCTGTGCACGTTCACGCAGCCGTTGCCGAGCCCGTCGACGTGCGGATACAGCAGCCGGTAGCGCCCGAAGCGGTCCGCCGCGACGAGCGTGGCGTGCAGCCGCGCGCGCAGCACGCCCATCGTCGCTTCCTGCAGCCAGCCGCTCTGCACGCGCGGCGCGACGACCGTCACGTCGGGCCCGTCCTCGTCGGCGAGGCGCGCGGACAGCGTCTCGCGCACGACGGCCGCGGTGAAGTACTGGTTCTCGATATACAGATGGCGGCGCGCGGTGCGGATCGTGTCGGCGACCAGTTCGCGCACCTGGCTCACCGGCGCCGAGTCGCGATGGCGCGGCGCCGTATAGGCGATGCCGAGCTGCACGTCGCGCACGTCGACCTGCGCGCCGGGCGGCCACGGGTCGGGATCGTCGTCGCGTTCGAGATGCTTGTGCGCGCGGATCGCGATCGGCCGTCCGCATGCGCGCAGCCAGCGCGCGCGTGCCTGCTCGCCGATCGCTGCGGCCGCGTCGCCGTCGAACATCGTGTGCACGTCGTGGAACGGTCCGTACGGCATGCCCTGTTCGTCGCGCCGGCGCGGGTCGTCCGCCGCATGCGCGGGCGTGTCCCAGCGCGCACGCGTCAGATCGAGGCCGCCGACGAACGCGAGCCGGTCGTCGATCACGACGAGCTTCTGATGATGCGACGCGCCGCGCGGATGCGCATCGTCGAGCCGGAACACGATCCCGCGATGCGCGCGCCAGCTCGCGCGATAGACGGGCGGCCAGTCGCGCTCGAGCGCGTAGATCATCGCGAAGTCCCACGCGAGCACGTAGATCCGCAGGTTGTGCCGGCGCGACGCGAGCGCGTGCAGGAACGCCGCGAGCGTATCGGGGAAGCCGTCGTCGGCGCCGCCCGGCATGAGCCGCATCCGGCTGTCGACGTCCCAGCCGAGGATGAACACCGTATGGCGCGCACGCAGGAGCGCGGCCCGCAGTGTCGAGAAATACGCGTCGCCGTCGATCAGCGTCGCGAAGCGGTCCGCATGACGAATCGTGTCGCAGTTGCGGCCGACCTCGAGCAGGCCGTGCCGGACGATCGCGTCGCCCGGTGCGGCGCCGCGCTGCGCGTCGTCGGCGCGCGCCGGGCCGGCCGTCGCGAAGCCGGTGCGCGAGCCGCGGGCCGGCACGATCATCGTGCGTCGACGTCCCGGTCGCCGTCGATGCGCTGCAGCAGCACGTCGCAGCGTGCGCGCAGCGCCTGCATTTCCGGCGAATGCGCGTCGAGGCGTACGCGCTCGCCGTCGGCCGGCTGGCCGTGCGCCGTCGCGACCTCGTAGATGCCTTCCGCGATCGCCGAGGCGGCTTCGACGATGCGGATCCGGTCGAGCCAGTCGCATTCGGCGTGGTGGTACGCGAGCCATGCGCGCAGCGCGCCGACGACCTGGCCGATCGTGAGCCACGCGCCGGAACGCATGCGCGCGGCCAGTTGGCTGGTGACGAGATACGAAAGCAGATCGGTCTGGGTCACACGAGACTCCTTGACGAAGTGTCGGGACGGCAGATCCGTACGCCGGCGAGGTTTTGCAGCGTCCGGCAGATCGCCGCGAATTCCACCGGGCTCGTTCGCGAGAACGAGACCGAGATGTCGTCGGTGTCCGGATCGTCGTCCGACTGCTGGACGATGAACCGCTTCACGCGCACGTGCCGCGTGCCGAGCGCGTCGTGCAGCGTGCGTAGCGTGAGCCCGCCGCGCTCGACGACGAGCCGCAGCGTGCGCTGTTGACGCTGCGCGATGAAGCGGCGTTCGAGCGGCTTCACGCCCGCGAGGATCACGAGCACGATGACCGTCGCGCCGACCGACGCGACGATCATGCCGCCGCCGACCGCGAGACCGACACCGGCGACGGCCCAGAGGCTCGCCGCGGTCGTCAGCCCGCGCACTACTTCGCCGCGCAGCAGAATCGAACCGGCACCGAGAAAGCCGATGCCGGACACCACCTGCGCGGCGACGCGCGACGGATCGAGTACGACGCCGTTGCGGCCGGCGACGTCTTCGAAGCCGTAGGTCGACACGAGCATCGTCAGCGCGGAGCCGACGCACACGAGCATGTGCGTGCGCAGGCCCGCGGCCCAGTTCAGCCGCTCGCGCTCGAGGCCGATCACGCTGCCGAGCAGCGCAGCGAGCAACAGGCGTCCGAGGAGTTCGACGTGGCCGATCATCGCGTGTCTCCCGAGGTGGTGCCGACCCGGTGCCGGGACGGTTCGATGCCACGGGATGCAAGCGGCGTGCCGGTTCGCCGCGCGCGGGTACGCCGCGTGCGCGCGCAGCATCGGGCGCGCGCGGCCGTCGTGCGGCGCGCATTTTTTTCAGGTGATCGCAGATAAGCACAGGAGGCCATCGTGCAGCATCAACAGGACGCACAGGTACGCGATCCGTATCGCGGCCACGAGATCCGCGTGTGGGCGCGGCGCAACGAGCGCGGCGCATGGCGCGACGAAGTGCAGCTCTACGTCGACGGCGCACGCATCGAGCTGATCGTGCCGGAGCCGGCCGGCCCCGAATGGCTGACCGAGGACGAAGCGCTGCGTGCGGGCGTCGAGCGCGGCCGCTATCTGGTCGACAAGCGCGTCGACGACGATTGACGGCACGGCGCTTGCGCCGCCTCTGCCACTGTGCGGCCGCGCGGCGGCCGCTTGCCGGGAGACACGATGGACGACGACACGCGCATCCTCCATATCTATCGCTACGACCCCGATCGGGACGCGGCGCCTTACATGCAGCGCTACGAGATTGCCGTGCAGCCGGACGACCGGATGCTGCTCGACGTGCTCGGGCGCCTGAAGCGCGAAGACGAGACGCTCTCGTATCGCCGCTCCTGCCGCGAAGGGATCTGCGGCTCCGATGCGATGAACATCAACGGGTCGAACGGGCTCGCGTGCCTGACCAACATGAAGACGCTGCCGCGCGAGATCACGCTGCGCCCGCTGCCGGGGCTGCCGGTCGTGCGCGACCTGATCGTCGACATGACCGATTTTTTCAATCAGTACCACTCGATCAAGCCGTATCTGATCAACGATACGCCGCCGCCCGAGCGCGAGCGGCTGCAGTCGCCGGCCGAGCGCGACCAGCTCGACGGGCTGTACGAATGTATCCTCTGCGCGTGCTGTTCGACGCAGTGTCCGACGTTCTGGTGGAATCCGGACAAGTTCGTCGGGCCGGCCGGGTTGCTCCAGGCGTACCGGTTCATCGCCGATTCGCGCGATCTCGCGACGGGCGAGCGGCTCGATAACCTCGAGGATCCGTATCGGCTGTTCCGCTGCCGGACCATCATGAACTGCACGAGCGTGTGCCCGAAGGGGTTGAATCCGGCGCGCGCGATCTCGAACATTCGGGCGATGCTGGTGCGGCGCGCGGTGTAACGGGCGAGGCGAGGGTGGCGATCGTGGAGCGCTTGCGAGCAGGTGTGTGATGCGGTGGCGGCGATGGTGCGCGCGAGGCGGTGTCTCGGTGGCGCGCGCGTCGTGATCGAATGCGTGTTTGCCGCGATTGTCGGTATGTGTCAGCCTGCCGGTGGCGCGCAGTACTGTGCCAGTGAGTGGACGAACGCGGCGGGCGGTCAGTCGTGGCCGTCCTGCCTTGCAATATTTTTCGTTAGCGGTGACAAGAAGCGTTACGGATGTCGTTGCGAAAGCAACTAGTCGAGATTGAACGAGCGGCCCGTATGCGCGTTGCTGTCGGCACACCGTGAATTTGTCGTAGTGCCTGCGTGCCTGCGTGCCTGCGTTCCGCGGCGCACCGCCCGTCTCCCACGTCATCGATGAATCGCCGCACGCAGTCTGCGCACATCCTGCGTCGACACCGGCGCCGCGCGATTGCCCCATGCGCCGCGCACGTAGCTGACGACCGCCGCGATTTCGCTGCTCGTCAGCGCGCCGCGCATCGCCGGCATGCGCCGCACGCCGCTACGATCGTCGCTTGGCGCCGGACGCGCACCTTCGACGACGATGCGGATCGCGCTTGTCGGATCGGCCGCGACGACGACCGGATTGCCGGCGAGCGGCGGGCCGTGATGCGGTATGCCCGTTCCGTCCACACCGTGACAGCGTGCGCAGAAGCTCACATATACGCCCGCGCCGGGCGCCTGCTGGCCGCCTTCGGGGCGCGGGCCGGCCGCGGTCAGCCGCGGCATGCCGACGCCGAGCGGATTCGTCGCGGCAGTCGGTTGCGCGGGCAACGACTTTAGATAGACGGCGATCGCATGGCGATCGCCGTCGGTCAGCAGCGCGGTGCTTTCGCCGACGACCGGCGCCATCGCACCGAACACCGAACCGTGCCGCGTGTGGCCGTCGCGCAGGAATGCCGCGATGTCGTCGACGGACCAGCGGCCGAGTCCGTCGTTGTCCGCACCGGTCAGGTTCGGCGCGAACCAGTGATCGGTCACGCCGCCCGTCAGAAACTTCGCGCTGCGCTCGTCGTAGCCGCGCTCGTTATATGCGGGGCCGCGCGGCGTATGGCAGGCGCCGCAGTGGCCGAGCCCCTGCACCAGGTACGCGCCGCGGTTCCATGACGCGGAGCGCGACGGCGACGGCACGAAGCGTTCGTCGTTGGCGAACACCAGGCGCCACAGCCCGAGCGCCCAGCGCTGATTGAACGGAAACGGCAGCGCCGTGCGCTTGCCGGCCTGCGGCGACGGCGCGACGCCGTGCATGAAGTACGCGTAGAGCGCACGCACGTCGTCCGGATGGAGCCGCGCGAACGAGGCATACGGCATCGCCGGATAGAGGTTGCTGCCGTCCGCGCGCACGCCGCGCCGCAATGCATCGTCGAACTGCTGCAGCGTGTAGCGGCCGATCCCGTGTACGGGATCGGGCGTGATGTTGGGCGCATAGATCGGACCGAACGGCGAGTTCACCGGCTGTCCGCCCGCGTAGGGCGTGTGGTCGGCCGCATCGTGACATGCGGAGCAGTCGCCGGCATGGGCGAGATAGCGGCCGCGCTCGATCAGCGCGGCATCGGCATCCGCGGCGGTCGCCGCGACGAGCGGCCGGCGCACGTCGTCGTGCGCCGACGCATCCGGCACCGCAGCGCCGGTTCCCGAGGCAGCGGATGCCGACGCTTGCGCGTCCGACGCACCGCCGCCCGCCGCCGCACCGCCGTGCCGCGAGGATAGCCGCGCATCGCGCTCCGCGCGCGCGGACATCGCCGCATCGGCCGGCGCGCGAATCCGCGTGAAGCGCCATCCGGATGCCGGCTCCGGCGCGGACGCCGCCGATGCCGCATCGGCCGCATCGGCCGTATCGCGTTGCGCGCTGCCGCCGTCGAGCGGATCGCAGCCGCCGAGCACGGCGGAGAGCGCGAGCGCCACGACCGCCGGCCGACGCGCGCAGCGCAAGCCAAACCGGAAGCGAAACCGAAAGCGAGCGGACGAGATCAGCGCCATGGACTGCACGGCCCCACGAAACCTGTGACGATCCCGGTAAACACGAGACCGACGACGAACCCGAGCGCGGCGAGCACCGCGCAGCGGACCAGAAACCGCGTGCTGTCGTCGCGCGTCGCCGCGCGGATGTCGGGCTCGTCGGGCCGGCGCCAGACACGGGCGATCCACGCCGCACACGCAGCCGCGAGCGCGAACGCGCCGCCCGCGATGAGCGCGAGCCAGACGCCGACATGCGCCCAGCGCGGCGCGAGCTGCGCGACGCCGAGCGGATAGCACGCGGTCGACGCGAGCGTCTCGGACGCAGCCATCTGCGCGAACCACAGCGCGGGCGCGCCGACGAGCCCGGCCGCGATCGCGAGCAGCGGCGTCAACGAACGGCGGGCGTGTGTCATCCGGGCCTCCTGAGCCAGTACGGCGTCACGTACAGCGCGGTGAAGATGAACAGCCAGACGAAATCGACGAAGTGCCAGTACAGCGCGCCGACGCTCAGCGTGACGCGCCGCTCGCGGTCGAAGAAGCCGGCCGCGGTCCAGCCGGCGAGCAGCGCGAGAATCGCGAGCCCCGCGACGACGTGCGCAAGGTGAAAGCCCGTGATCGTGAAATACAGGCTGCCGTACAGATGGGCGGTCGGCCCGTACGGATGCTCGCGCCATTCGTGCAGCTGGACGAGCGCGAACGCGACGCCGAGCACGAGCGCGACGGCGAGCGCGGCGACGGCACGCGGCCGGCGGCCGGCGCGCACCGCCCGTTCGGCGAGCCAGACGAACACGCTGCTCGACAGCAGCACGGCCGTGTCGACGCCGGCGAGCCCGAGCTTCGGCATCCCTTCGGGCGGCCACGGCGCGGCCGACTGCGACTGCAGGTAGAAATAGCTGAACAGCAGATAGCCGAACAGGCCGGCCTCGGTCACGACGAGCGTCAGCACGCCCCACCAGCCGCCCGCGCGTTTGCCGCAGCTGCCGACCGGCAGCGGCGCGCCATACGGCGCGGGCGCGGCCGGCGGTGCAGCGACGGCGGCCGGCTCCTGCATCGTGAACGGCGCGGGCGG
>NZ_KV786804.1:0-1188 GCF_001806955.1 Burkholderia sp. HMSC10F09 | reverse complement strand
GACCGCGCCGCCCGCGAGCGGTGCCGTGGCCGGCGCACCGGCCGCCGCGGCACCACCCGGCGGCACGACGCGCAGCAGCTGATCGACCTCGATCTGATTCGGGTTCGACAGATTGTTCCACGCGGCGATGTCGCGATAATTCTGTCCGTTCTCGAGTGCGATCCGGTACAGCGTGTCGCCCGGCTTCACGCGGTAGAAACCGGGCGGCGGCGGGCCGAGCGGCACCGCGGGCTGCGCGGCGGCCGTCGTGCCGAACGAACCGGAGCGGTCGACGACGGGCGCGTTGTCGAGCCGCGTCGCACAGGCGGCCAGTAACGTGGAGAACGCGGCCACGCAGATCGCGCGCTGGGCGAGCGTAAGCGGTTCCCTGGAACGGTTGTTTTGCATCGCGCGCAACATACTCATCGGTTTCAAATCACTCCGGATTTTAAAGGGACAAAGAAAACGCGATCAAGCCGAGACTCCCGCCACTGCGCGTGCGCGACGCGCTCGACGAGCGTGAGGACCTGCGGCTGCCCGCTCTGCGCACCGACCGGCGCGATGAGGCGCCCGCCGATCGCGAGCTGCTCGAGCAGCGCCTGCGGCACGTCGAGCCCCGCGGCTGCGATCACGATCGCATCGAACGGGGCGGCGGACGGCAGGCCGACACGCCCGTCGCCGTAGTGCAGACGGATGTTCGGCACGCGCAGCGGCCTCAGGTTCAGCTTCGCGCGCTCGTACAGCGGCTTGATGCGTTCAATCGAATACACGTCGCGCGCCACGTGGCTCAGCACCGCGGCCTGATAGCCGCAGCCGGTGCCGATTTCGAGGACGCGCTCGAGGGAGCGGCCGGCCATCGCGAGCTCGATCATGCGCGCGACGACCGACGGCTTCGAAATGGTCTGCTGGTGGCCGATCGGCAGCGCGGAATCCTCGTAGGCCTGCGTCGCGAGGCCGGGATCCACGAACAGGTGGCGCGGCACCGCCGCCATCGCCGCCAGCACGCGCGCGTCGGCGACGCCGTTCGCACGCAGCCGTTCGACCATGCGCTCGCGCACGCGTTCCGAGGTGAGCGCGAACGCGCCGGCGGGCGCCGAACTCGGCGCGATCGGGCGCGGTGCCGCAGGCTTCGGCAGCGTCGGCTTCGGTGCGGTGGCCTTCGGCGCCGTCGCGGGCTTCGCGGCGGCCGGGCCGGCCGGCACGCCGCGC
>NZ_KV786803.1:0-12939 GCF_001806955.1 Burkholderia sp. HMSC10F09 | reverse complement strand
CGCTCGAAGCGGTCGCGCGCTTCTGGGGCGCGCGGCTGCGCGGCACGCTGGCCGCGTTGCCCGCTGCGCGGCGCGAGCTGGTCGCCGCGTTCGTGCGCCGGCGCGCGGAGGTCGTTGCGGACGCAACGGGCGATACGATCTATGCCGCCTATGCGCAGATGCTCGCGCTGCGCGCGCAGACGGTCGCGGCGACAGCCGAGTTCGACTACGTGCTGTCGCCGACGTTTCCGCAGCCGCCGTTCGCGGCCGAAGCGACCCATATCGACCAGGACGGACTGCATCCGATCGAACAGGTGGTGTTTACGCTTGCGTTCAATCTCTCGGAGCAGCCGGCCGCGTCGATCAACTGCGGCTATACGCGCGACGGCTTGCCGATCGGCCTGCAAATCGCCGGGCGCCGCTTCGACGATCTCGGCGTGCTGCAGCTCGCGCGCTGCTGGGAACAAATGGACACGGTGCGGCGGCCATGGCCCAAGCCGGTGGCCGCACGCGCGGCCTGAACGCCACGCGCGGCGTCACGCCGCGTCTTTGGCCGACGCGCGCGCGGATAGCGCCGTGTAGCGCGTCGGCGATACGCCGATGTACTCGCGAAACCCGCGGCTGAAGTTCGCGACGTCGCTGAAGCCGACCTTCGCCGCGATCTGCGTCACCGTCAGCCGGCCTTCGTCGAGCAGTCGGCACGCATGCGCGAACCGCGTGCGCCGGCATACGTCGCGGAACGTGTGTCCCTGGCTGCACAGATAGCGGTTCAGCGTACGCACGGTCACGTTCATCGCGGCCGCGACCTCCTCCCTCGAGAGCCGGAAATCCGCGCTCTGCGTCAGCATCATCTCGATCAGTTCCACGACGTCGTTTGCGTCCGCACGCGCGCGCGTGCGCGCTTCGCACTGCGCTTCCGCCACGCGTTTCGACAGCGCGTTCGCCATCGGCAGCGGCCGCTCGAGCAGCGACGCGGCGATCACGATCGTGACGCCCGGCGTGCTGCGCGCGCCGAACCGATAGCGCGCGAGGCGGCGCCCGAGATAGCGGTGGACGTCGGCGGGCGCCTCCGTCGACAGACGGATTTCGTAGTCGTCGGCCTCCGCGCCGACGATGCCGTCGATCTGCACCTGAAACGCGACCGCGAGCGCCTCGACGAAAAAGCGCAGCGTGCGCGCCTGCATCGCGACGGTCGGCGTGTAGGTGATTTCCGCGAACCGGCCGCGCCGCACATAGCGCATCGTGACGACCGGCACGATCAGATGGTAGTAGCGCGCGGCGAGCCGCACGAGTTCCTCGAGCGTGCTGCAGCTGAGCAGCGCATAGCCCAGCGGGCCGTGCGACGTGAGCCGTGCGTAGCGCCCGGCATCGAGCCCGAGGTGCGCGCAGCCGCTGACCGCGCTTGCCGTTTCGATCAGCCGGTCGAGCTGCGCGAGCGTGAGCGTCGCGGCCGGATCGTGCAGCGTGCGCGGGTCGAACCCGCAGCGCGCGATGAATTCGCTCGGGTCGCGCATGTGTTCGGCGACGATCCGCGCAAGGCGCGCGTAGTAGCGACCAGGCAGGCGATGGACGGTAGGGCGCACGACATGTCTCCACTATCCGGGCGCGCGATGCGCTGTCCCGATTCGATAACGCAGTGTCCCATTTCGACAACGGCATAACAACCGGGGTTGACCATCATAGGTGGACCGGCGCACGCAACGCATGCGCCGGCGCATGGCGGGCGGCGCACGACGGGCGGCCGCACCGCTGTCAGACACCGCGCGCGCCGCGCAGCGATTTCCGGTTCGGAACGCGACGACGCGCCATCGACGGAGAAGACGGATGTTCTACGAAAACGTGGCGACCGAATGCATCGACGACGCGTCGATTCCCTGGGTACCGATGTCGGACAAGCTGCCCGACGTGCTGCTGAAGTATTTCAAGCTCGACCCGACGCGCGGCGAAATCATCGCGCTGATGAAGTCGCCGGGTCACGGCCGGCTGCCGAAGCATCACCACACGGGAACGGTGATCGTCTACACGCTGCAGGGGCGATGGAAATACATCGAGCACGACTGGGTCGCGGGCCCGGGCAGCCTCGTGTTCGAGACGGCCGCGTCGCGCCACACGCCGGAAGCGCTGCCGGGCGACGACATCGTGACGCTGAACATCGTGCAGGGCGATCTCGTCTATCTCGACGAGGAGGATCGCGTGCTGTCGATCGAAAACTGGAAGACGGCGATGCAGCGCTACCGCACGCATTGCGAACGCAACGGCATCGTGCCGAAGGACATCTCCGCGTTCGGCGGCTGACCGGCCGGTGCGAACCGTTCCGCCCGCGTCGCGGCACGACGCGCGCGGCTTGCTGACTCTCATTCGAATCGAACGACATGAAATCGAACTCTCTTCGCCTCGCCGGTAAGCGGGCGTTCATCACGGGCGCCGCCGGCGGCCTCGGCAGCGCGATCGCGAGCCGGATGGCCGAGCACGGTGCGCGCGTGTTCCTGACCGACAACGGCGACGCCGCCGCCCTCGCGCGGCTCGCGGACCGGATCAACAGCGCGTGCGGCGAGCAGGTCGCATGGAGCGCGGTCCAGGACGTGCGCGACGAAGCGCGCTGGGACGCGTTGCTCGCCGAGGCGGCCGACGCGATGGGCGGCGTGTCGGTACTCGTCAACAACGCGGGCGTCGGCTCGCGCGGCGGCCTCGCGTCGATTGAGCAGAAGGAATGGCGCCGCGTGATGGAGGTCAACGTCGAAAGCATCATGCTGGGCTGCAAGCATGCGATGCCATACCTGCGCGATGCGCAGCCGGCGTCGATCGTGAATATCTCGTCGGTCGCCGCGTTCCGCGTGGACCCGGACCTGATCGCGTACAACACGTCGAAGGCCGCGGTCGCGATGCTGACGAAGTCGATCGCGATCGACTGCACGCGCAACCGCGTCGACGTGCGCTGCAACTCCGTGCATCCGGCCTATGTGCGCACCGGCATGGTCGCGGCCGTATTCGAGCAGCTCGGCGACGAAGCCGCGACGCGCGAACTCACGCGCCACATTCCGATGGGGCGGCTCGGCGAGCCGGACGACGTCGCGTACGCGGTGCTGTATCTCGCGTCCGACGAAAGCCGCTTCGTGACGGCGTCGGAGCTCGTCGTCGACGGCGGGCTGTGTCCGGCGTAAGCGCGGGCCGGCGCGGTGCCGGTCCGTTCGTGCGACGCCGCGCGCGGCGGCCGCTTCAACGTGCGTGGAGGCTGCGTCGCAAGGCGGCCGTCCGCCGGTTTTCCAGAGGGTGACCATGTCCTCCAGTGCAGGCAAATATGCGGGCGCGGGGCTCGCGCTCGTGCCGCGGCCGCAGATCGATGCGGTGTATGCGAAGGTCACGCGGCGTCTCGTGCCGTTCCTGTTCGTCTGCTATCTGTTCAGCTTCATCGATCGCTCGAACGTCGGCTTCGCGCAGCTGCAGATGAAGTCGTCGCTCGGCTTCAGCGACGCGGCCTACGGAATCGGCGCGACCATGTTCTTCGTCGGCTACGCGCTGTTCGAGGTGCCGAGCAACCTGCTGCTGCAGCGAATCGGCGCACGCGCGACGCTGTTCCGGATCATGGTGCTGTGGGGCGCGGCGTCCGCGGCGACGATGTTCGTGCGCACGCCGGCCCAGTTCTATCTGCTGCGCTTTCTGCTCGGCGTATTCGAGGCCGGCTTCTTTCCCGGCATCGTGCTGTACCTGACGTACTGGTTTCCGTCGAACCGCCGTGCGCGCGTGATCGCGCTGATCCTGATGGCGAGCGTCGCCGCCGGCTTCGTCACGGGCCCGGTCTCGGGCGTGATCCTGAAATCGCTGCACGAAGCGGGCGGGCTCGAAGGGTGGCAATGGATGTTCGTGCTCGAAGGGCTGCCGACGATGATCGCGGCCGGCTTCGTGTTCGTGCTGCTGCCCGACCGGCCCGAGCACGCAGCGTGGCTCGACGACGCGGAGAAGGCGCGGATTCGCGAGGCGCTCGAGGAAACCGGCGAGCCGCTCGAGTCGCGTTCGCTGCTGCGCGTGCTGAGCGATCCGCGCGCGTATCTGCTCGCATTCGGCATCTTCGTGAACGGATGCACGGGCTACTTCCTCGCGTTCTGGGTGCCGACGCTGATCCGCGAACTCGGCGTCGCCGATCCGCGCGCGATCGGCCTGTACACGGTGATTCCGAACGCGTTCGGGATCGTCGCGATGATTCTTTACGGCCGCCATTCGGATCTTCGCAACGAGCAGCGGATGCACTGGGCGCTTGCGTTCGTCGTCGCCGCGATCGGCTTCGTCGCCCTCGGCCGCACGGTGCAGCACAGCCTGCCGTGGACGATCGCCGCGCTCGCGTTCGGCGGCTCCGCACTGGTTTCGTCGACGCCGATCTTCTGGGCGATGGCGACCCGCTACTTTCCGAAAGGCCGCGCGGCGGCCGGCATCGCGTTCGTCAATTCGCTCGCGAGCCTGTCGGGCGCGAGCCCGGCGCTCGTCGGCCTCGTGAAGGCGCGCACCGGCAGCCTCGTGCCCGCGATCGACGTGATGGCCGTGATGCTCGTGGTCGCGGCGCTCGCGGTCGGCTACGGAATGCGCAATGCGCTGCCCGCGGCCGCACGCGGCCCGCACGGCCGATGAGCGCGCGCGACGCGGCCGCCGGTCCGGCAGTCATTTGATCAATTGAAGGGGAGCACGACATGAACGAATCCGACGTGAAGCGCAGCGTGTCCGCGCAGGAATGGCAGGCACGCGTCGATCTGGCCGCGGCGTACCGGCTGACCGCGCTGTTCGGTTGGGACGACCTCGTCTATACGCATATCTCGATGCGTATTCCGGGCACGCACGCATTCCTGCTGAACCCGTACGGGATGATGTTCGACGAGATCACGGCCTCGTCGCTCGTGAAGATCGATCTCGACGGCAACAAGCTCGCGCCGTCCGAGTACGACATCAATCCGGCGGGCTTCACGATCCACAGCGCCGTGCACGCGGCGCGCGAGGACGTCGCGTGCGTGATGCATACGCATTCGCTGAACGGCGTCGCGGTGTCGGCGCAGGCCGACGGGCTCTTGCCGATCTCGCAGCAGGCGCTGCTCGTGATGCGCTCGCTCGCGTATCACGACTACGAAGGGATCGCCGTCGAGCCGGACGAGAAGCCGCGGCTCGTGCGCGATCTCGGCGAGCGCAACGTGATGCTGCTGCGCAACCACGGGCTGCTGACGGTCGGCGCGAGCGCGGCCGCCGCGTTCGTCGGCATGTATTTCGCGGAAGCCGCGTGTGCGATCCAGGTGCGCGCGCAGGCGGGCGGCGGCGCGCTGCGCACGATCCCGCAGCCGATCCTCGACGGGATCGCGCGACAGTCCCGCATCACCACGCGCGACATGGGCCCCGAGCAGCTCGTCTGGCCGGGCCTGCTGCGCCGGCTCGATCGGCGCAATCCCGGCTATGCGAGCTGAGCGGCTGCACCGCGAGCGCGCGATCCCCACATAACGACGAAGCTAAGGAGACACACATGCGGACAACCTCGCTGGCGCTCTGCGGCGCCACGCTCGCGCTCGCGTCGGGCGCCGCGTTGGCGGCCGACTCGTCGGTGACGCTGTACGGCATTGCCGACACGTTCATCCAGTACCTGGGCAACGGCGGCGCGCATTCGTTTTCGGAGCGCAGCGGCGGCTCGTCGACGTCGGTGTTCGGGCTGACCGGCACCGAGGATCTCGGCGGCGGACTGCGCGTGCGCTTCGTGCTCGAGAACGGCTTCAACGTGAACAACGGCTCGCTGTACCTCGACAGCACCGCGATGTTCGTCCGTCAGTCGTGGGTCGGCCTGCAGCACGACCGCTACGGCACGCTGTCGTTCGGCCGCCAGTACGGGCCCGGCTTCTATCTCGTGTATCCGACCGACCCGTTCGGGCTGAACGATGCGACGTCGCTGTATTCGGGCAACATGGCGACGATCGACCGGCGCACGCTCGCGACGCAGTACGACACGGGCCGCGCGGACAACTCGATCCTGTATCAGTCGCCGGTGCTCGGCGGCTGGCGGCTGCGCGCGATGTACGCGTTCGCGTCGAGCGTCACGCAGCCGCTGCGTCGCACGAACGGCAACGAGTTCGGCGCGACGCTGAGCTATTCGGCACACGGACTGTACGCCGGCATCGGCTACGGCAACCAGCGCTCGGGCACGCTGTCGTTCCCCGGCTTGCCGGCCGCGCTCGACGTGCCGAGCGCGCAGTACTTCGGCGCGGCGCTCGGTTACCGGTGGGGCATCGTCAACTTCCAGTTTCATTACACCTACAGCCGGCCGGACGATCCGTCGCCGGGCTCGCTGACGGCCCGGCTCGACAGCGCCCACCCGTACAGCGTCGTGCAGCTCGGCGCCACCATCGCCGCGACGGTATCCGACACGATCGAAGTCGCGGTGGTGCACCGCAACGTGCGCGGCGCGCACGACAATGCGATCGGCGCGGAGCTCGGCATCGACCATTCGCTGTCGAAGCGCACCAGCGTGTATGCGCGTGCCGGCTGGATCCGCAACAACGGCAGCTCGACGGCGAGCTGGAGCGGCGTGTCGGTGTCCGCGCCGGGCGCGACGCAGGTGCTCGCCGGCGTCGGCGTCACGCACCGGTTCTGAGCCTCGCCGCGTGCGACACCTGCCGGCGGCGGCCGGCGACGCCAAATGCACGGTTCGGTTAAAGTCTGCGTGCAGGTAAGCGTCCCCAACCAGGAGGTGAACAATGATCACGCTGACCCTCAACGGTAGCGAGCAGCACTTCGACGGCAATCCCGACATGCCGTTGCTCTGGTATCTGCGCGACGTGCTCGGTCACACGGGCACGAAGTTCGGCTGCGGCATGGCGCTCTGCGGCGCCTGTACGGTGCATCTCGACGGCGTCGCGATTCGCTCGTGCATCACGCCGGTCGCGGCGGCCGCCGGCAAGCACGTGACGACGATCGAAGGACTGTCGGCCGACGCGACGCATCCGCTGCAGCAGGCCTGGCAGGAGCTGAATGTCGCGCAATGCGGCTACTGCCAGGCCGGGCAGATCATGCAGGCCGCGTCGCTGCTGAAGACGAACCCGCACCCGACCGATGCCGACATCGACGACGCGATGTCCGGCAACATCTGCCGCTGCGGCACCTACACGCGCATTCGCGCGGCGATCCGGCTCGCGGCGAGCCGCGGAGGTGCCGCATGAACGCGCAGCCACTCTCCGTCTGCAACGAAAGCCGCCGCGCGCTGCTGCTCGGTTTCGCATCGGGCGGGCTGCTGCTCGCGTTCGGCGTACCGTCGCTCGCGCGCGCGGCCGCCGGACAGCCGCCCGTCAGCGCGAATCCGCAATACGGCGGCGCCGGCATGCCGCACGGGCTGCGCGACGATCCCAATCTGTTCGTCGCGATCGCACCGGACGGCACCGTGACCGTCACCTGCATCCGCTCGGAGATGGGGCAGGGCGTGCGCACCAGCGTCGCGCTCGTCGTCGCCGACGAGCTCGGTGCCGACTGGGCGCGCGTCAAGGTCGCGCAGGCAGTCGGCGACGAAGCGCGCTACGGCAACCAGAACACCGACGGCTCGCGCAGCCTGCGCCAGAGTTTCGCCGCGCTGCGTCGCGCGGGCGCGGCCGCGCGCACGATGCTCGAGCAGGCGGCGGCCGCGACGTGGGGCATCGACGTACGGCAGGTGAAGGCGACCGTGCATCAGGTCGTCGACACGAAGAGCGGACGCCGGCTCGGCTACGGCGAGCTGGCCGCGAAGGCGGCGGCGCTGCCCGTGCCCGATTCGGCGGCGCTCGTGCTGAAGGCGCCGACCGAGTTCCGCTATATCGGCAAGGGCGAGACTGCGCTGATCGACGGTCGCGACATCGTCGCGGGCCGCGCGCAGTACGGGATCGACACGCGGCTCGACGGGATGCTGTACGCGGTCGTCGCGCGGCCGCCGGCATACGGCGACACGGTCGCGTCGTTCGATGCGGGCGCCGCGGAGAAGCTGCCGGGCGTCGTGAAGATCGTGCCGCTCGCATCGACGCCGCTGCCCGCCGGCTTCCAGCCGCTCGGCGGCGTGGCCGTCGTCGCACGCGACACGTGGACGGCGATCCAGGCGCGCAAGCAGTTGAAGATCGACTGGAAGCGCGGGCCGAACGCCGGCTACGATTCGGCCGCGTACCGGAAGACGCTCGAAGCGGCCGCCGCGCAACCGGGCGACGTGATCCGCAACGACGGCGACACGGCCGCGGCGCTCGCGGGTGCCGCGAAGCGCGTGCGCGCGACCTACTACGTGCCGCATCTCGCGCACGCGACGATGGAGCCGCCGGCCGCACTCGCGCGTGTGGCCGACGGCCGCTGCGAGGTGTGGACCTGCACGCAGGCGCCGCAGACCACGCGCGACGAAGTCGCGAAGGCGCTCGGGCTGCCGGCGGAGCGCGTGACGGTCAACGTGACGCTGCTCGGCGGCGGCTTCGGCCGCAAGTCGAAGCCCGACTACGTCGTCGAGGCCGCGCTGCTGTCGAAGGCGGTCGGCGCGCCCGTGAAGCTCACGTTCACGCGCGAGGACGACATCGCACACGACTATTTCCACGCGGTGTCGCTCGAAGCGTTCGACGGCGCGCTCGACGCGGCGGGCAAGGTCGTCGCGTGGCAGCACCGGACGGTCGCACCGTCGATCCAGTCGACGTTCAAGGCCGGCGTCGTGCACGAGCAGCCGGGCGAGCTCGCACAGGGCATCGCCGATCTGCCGTTCGCGATTCCGAACGTGCGCATCGAGAATCCGGCCGCGCCCGCGCATACGCGGATCGGCTGGTTCCGATCGGTCTACAACATTCCGCATGCGTTCGGGATCCAGAGCTTCGTCGCGGAACTCGCGCATGCCGCAGGCCGCGATCCGAAGGACTTTCTGCTCGACCTGATCGGCCCCGCGCGACGCTTCGAGCCGCATATCGCGGTGAAGAACGTCAACTACGGCGAAGATCCGGCGCTGTATCCGGTCGATACCGGGCGGCTGCGGCGCGTCGTCGAGACCGTCGCGCGCGAGGCCGGCTGGGGGCGCACGCTGCCGAAAGGGCACGGGCTCGGCATCGCGGCGCATCGCAGCTTCGTGTCGTACACGGCAGTCGCGTGCGAAGTGCAGGTCGGCGACGACGGTGCGATCGCGGTGCCGCGCGTCGACATCGCGATCGACTGCGGTCCGCAGGTGAATCCGGAGCGCGTGCGCTCGCAGCTCGAAGGCGCGGTCGTGATGGGGCTCGGACTTGCGCTGCACGGCGAGATCACGTTCAAGGACGGTCAGCCGGAGCAGAGCAACTTCAACGGCTTCCAGGTGCTGCGGATGAACGAGGCGCCGCGCGAGATTCGCGTGCATCTCGTCGCGCCGGACGACTATGCGACGCCGCTCGGCGGCGTCGGCGAGCCCGGCCTGCCGCCCGTCGCGCCCGCACTGACCAACGCGATCTTTGCGGCGACCGGCAAGCGGATCCGCAGCTTGCCGATCGCGGATCAACTGCGCGACAGCAAGGTCGCGTGATGCGCTGTCGCGCGCCGGGCCGCCCGCGCGGTCCGGCGCGCGCCGTTCGATTCGATGCGCGATCGCGTCGCGCAAGGAGAAATCACACCATGAAAGCCGTGTTGTGTACCGCGTTCGGACCGATCGACACGTTGCGTATCGACGACGTCGCGATTCCGGAACCGGGCGCCGGGCAGGTGCGCGTGCGCGTGAAGGCCGCGTCGCTGAACTTTCCCGACGCATTGATCGTGCAGGGCTTGTATCAGGTGAAGCCGGCGCTGCCGTTCTCGCCCGGCGCGGAGTTTGCGGGCGTGATCGACGCGGTCGGCGACGGCGTGACCGACTGGCAGCCCGGCGATGCGGTCGTCGCGTTTACCGGCCACGGCGGTTTCGCCGAGCAGTGCCTCGCCGACGCGCGTCAGATCGCCGCGTTGCCGCCGGGGATGACGTTCGAACAGGGCGCGGCGCTCGTGCTCGCGTACGGCACGTCGCTGCACGCACTGCAGCAGCGTGCGCGGCTGCAAGCGGGCGAAACCCTGCTGGTGCTCGGGGCGGCCGGCGGCGTCGGGCTCGCGGCGATCGAGATCGCGAAGGCGCTCGGCGCGCGCGTGATCGCGGCCGCGTCGAGCGCCGACAAGCTCGTGCTGTGCCGCGCAGCGGGCGCCGACGACACGATCGACTATGCGACCGAAGATCTGCGCCGACGCGTCGACGAACTGACCGGCGGGCGCGGCGCGGACGTCGTCTACGATCCGGTGGGCGGCGCCTATACGGAAGCAGCGTTGCGTGCGACCGCGTGGCGCGGCCGCTTTCTCGTCGTCGGCTTCGCGGCCGGCGAGATCCCGAAGATCGCACTGAATCTCGCGCTGCTGAAGGAGCGCGACATCCTCGGCGTGTTCTGGGGCGACGCCGTGCGGCGCGATCCGGCGCAGCATGCGGCGAACATGCGTCAGCTCGCGCAGTGGTTCGCGACCGGCAAAATTCGGCCCGCGATTACCGAACGCGTGCCGCTCGCGCACGCGATCGACGCGATCGCACGGATCGCAAACCGGCAGGTGAAGGGCAAGGTCGTGATTCTGCCCGAGGCGTGATCGAGGCGGGTGAGGCGAATGCCGTTGAGGGTCGGCGCGGCGTTCGCGTGAATCGCCCGTAGGCATGCATGTGCCAAATGGTTGCGTAAGCGACCATACAGCGAGTGTGCTTTCCCTGCCGACGAATCGCCCCATCACGTGGATGCGTCGTTTCCCGATTTTGTCTCGATCGATGTTGAATCGGGATGAACGGAGCGTTTCATCGTCCGTTCATGATCGTGGTGCCGGATCGTACAGACTCGCGCAGGTCGTTTCGGCATCGAGGGCGCAGCAGGGCGGCGCGCACGTAGCGTCCCCGGCTCTGAAACGCATGACAAATGCGCGTTATCCCACTCAACGCGCTTTCCTGCCCGACGCGAAACAGTCCCGCGGATCGCGTTCGATCATTTCCTCTCGTCACGGCATTGACCGCCGAATGTGACCCGTTGCGTGTGCAGCCGACCGCGTGACGCGAATTTCGAAACGGATCGGACGACGCTCGCCGGCGTGTCCGCGCGTTGCCCGACGAACAACTGTCAAATTACTTCAGGTGATGAAAGCGGGGCATTCCGGGCGTCGGACCCGCGTGATAACGTTTTGCAAACGTCGCGACAAAAAGCGGAAAGAACCGCAAGGCGATGAAAGAATCCATGCTCGGTGGCCGAGGGTAGCAACACATTCGTACGAGGTGCACCGTGACACATCAGACAAACAACGTCATCGAGCTGCCGTACGCGCTCGATGTTAACCACTTCTTGTCTGCGCTGGACGGGGCAAACCGTTCGGCATTGGTACCTCATTTGCAGCTCTGTCACGTCGACACGGGCGAGATCCTGTGCGACGCCGGTTCGACACTGCCAGCCGTCTATTTTCCGGTGACGACCGCCGTGTCGGTGCAATACACGATGGCCGGCAAACCGACGCTCGCCGTCGCGGAGATCGGTTGCGAGGGCGTGGTCTGTGACGATGTCGTGGGCGGTGACAGCGCGATGCCGCGCCGCGTGGTCGTGTACCGCGGCGGTTTCGCGTACCGGATCGACGCGCGGCGCTTCAACGACGCATGCGATGCATCGCCGCTGATTCGGCGGCAGATCTTCATGCGCGTGCAAGTCGTGCTCGCGCAGATCTCGCATACGCTCTTCTGCAGCCGTCACCATCCGATGCAGCACCAGCTCGGTCGCTGGCTGCTGATCGCGCACGACCGCTCGCGCAGCGTCGAGATACCGATCACGCATGGGATGCTCGCGCAGATGCTCGGCGTACGACGCGAAACGATCACCGATATCGCGCAGACGTTGCAGAAGCTCGGGCTGATTCGGCAGCATCGCGGCTCGATCGTGCTGACCGATCCGGCGGCGCTCGCCAACGCGACATGCGGCTGCCATCGCGCGATCCGCGACGAGGCGCAGCGCATCCTCGCGTTCGGTCGCGAGACGCGCGCGCAGACGGAATGCCGCGTGCATACGCTGTAATGCAGGTAGCCGAATGCGGGCGGCGCAGCGGTGCTGTCGCGCGGCGAGATCCTCGCGCTGCTCGGTCCGCGCGCGGCGGCGAAGTCGGAGCGCGGGCTCGACGTGCTGGTGTTCCGGCTGCGCGGGCTGATCGAGAACGCGGTCGGCGGCTATCGCTATATCCGTACCGTGCGCGGCAAGGGCTACATGTTCGTGCCGCTCGGCACGCTGGCGGACGACGACGTGCGTTGACCGCATTGCCGGTGCGGTAACATGCGGACGGCTTGGCGTGCGGCAAGCAAGCCCAATCGGACCAGGAGAAATCGATGAAGCGAACGATGACGACGATCGCATTTTCAGTTGCGTGCGCAACCATCACGGGATGCGCAGCGAATGGAGCCGACACGATGCAGACACAGATGCCGGCCTCGCCGCCCGCTGCGGGGCACGCCTGCAAGGCCGACGCGGCGCCCGACGATGCGCTGATCGGCAAGACCGAAGCCGACGCGGCCGCGCTGCTCGAGGGCTGCCTGTGGCGCGTGATCGAACGCGACGGCAAGTCCTTGCCGGGGACGATGGATTATCGGCCCGAGCGGCGCGACCTCGCGATTCGCGACGGCAAGGTCGTCGGGGTACGGCGCGGCTGACGCGCGCATCGCCGCGTCGCGACGCGGCCGGCGGCGCACATCATTGCGAGATGTACCAGAGCGCGTCGGCGCTCGCGCGCGAGCGCGGGCTCGGCGCAGCCGGCTGCTGCGGTGTCGCGGCCGCCGGCGCCGCGCTCGAGGTCACGGCGCTCGGCGTCGTCACTGCGGCCGCTGCGGTATTGGCGGCCGGCGCGGACGGGGAGCCGGTATTCAGATACCACAGCGCGTCGGTCGACGCGGCCCGCTTCGCGGGCGTCGCGCCGGCCGCCGGCTTCGAAGCCGGGGCGGGCGCCTGGCCGGTGGCGACCGTCGCGGCG
>NZ_KV786802.1:0-13794 GCF_001806955.1 Burkholderia sp. HMSC10F09 | reverse complement strand
CACGGGCTGCCGGACCGGCTCGATGAACGGCAGCTCGTCGTCGCGCTCGGGGCGGCCGATCGCCTCGGCCGTCTCTTCCGGCATCGGACGCGGCATCCTGCGCCGCACCTTTGCCCCCTGCCACGCGTTGTAGACCACGACGCCGCCCACCACGACGGCGCCCGCGCCGATCAAACCGAGTGTCAACTCGTCCATGCACGCTCCATCAGCAATTCTTTTACGTCGAACCGCGAGCGGGCGCCCATGCGCCGCGCGCCCGGTCCGGTTTGGTCAAACGTCAATTCTGGGCAAAACCGGCGGCGGTTTCCATGTCCACCGCGACGATCCGCGACACGCCCTGCTCCTGCATCGTCACGCCGATCAGCTGCTGCGCCATTTCCATCGCGATCTTGTTGTGCGAGATGAACAGGAACTGCGTCTTGTCCGACATCGCGCGCACCAGATTCGCGAAACGCTCGGTGTTCGCGTCGTCGAGCGGCGCGTCGACCTCGTCGAGCAGACAGAACGGCGCCGGATTCAGCTGGAACATCGCGAACACGAGCGCGGTGGCCGTCAGCGCCTTCTCGCCGCCCGACAGCAGGTGAATCGTCGCGTTCTTCTTGCCGGGCGGCTGCGCCATCACCTGCACGCCGGCGTCGAGAATCTCGTCGCCCGTCATGATCAGCTTCGCCTGGCCGCCGCCGAACAGGCGCGGGAACAGATCGCTGAAATGACGGTTGACCTCGTCGAAGGTTCCCTGCAGCAACGTGCGCGTTTCCTGGTCGATCTTGTGGATCGCGTCCTCGAGCGTCGTGATCGCGTCGGTCAGGTCCGCCGATTGCGCATCGAGGAACACCTTGCGCTCGCTCGCTGCCTTCAGCTCGTCGAGCGCCGCCATGTTGACGGGGCCGAGCGCATTGATCGCGTTGTTCAGCCGCGTGACTTCGCCCTGCAGATACGACGGCTTCAGATCCGGCGTCAGCTTGTCGCGCAGCGCTTCCTCGTCGACCTCGGCCGCCGCCAGCTGCTCCGCGAACTGCTCCACGGACAGGCGCGCGGCCTGCTCCTTCAGCTGCAGCTCGGTGATGCGGTCGCGCAGCGGCTGCAGCGAACGCTCGGCGACGAGACGCTGCTCGTCCATCGCGCGCAGCTTCGCGGTCAGATCGTCGAGCTCGATGCGCGCCGCCTGCAGCGCGGCTTCCTTCACCGCACGGATTTCGAGCGCGTCCTGCAGCCCGGTGTGCGCGGTTTGTTCGTTGATCGTCTCGAGCTCGGCGCGCGCGTCCTCCAGCGAGGCGGCGACGCGCTCGCTCTGTTCGTGCGCGACCTGGATGCTGCGCTTGAGCTCGTCGATCCGCGTCACCGCGTTGCGGGCCGCGAAGCGCGCGTCGTTCGCGCCGCGCTCGAGATCGCGCGCCTCCTGACGCGCGTGCGTCAGCGACTCGTCGAGCGCCTCGAACGCGAGCTGGTTGTCCTCGAAGCGCGCCTGCAGCTCCGCGAGCTCGCCGTCGAAGCGCTCGAAATTCGCTTCCGACTCCGCGCGCAATGCGCGCTGCTCGTCGATCTGCGCGCCGATCTCCTCGAGTTCCTCGCGGATCTGCGTGCTGCGTTGCGTATAACGCTCGTGCGCCTGCGCGAGCTTCAGCACGTCCAGTTGCAGCGCATGCACGCGCTGCGTCGCGCGCTCGGCCTGCGCGCGCACGTCGCCGAGCGCCTGCGTCGCCTGCGTATGCGCGGCTTCCGCGCGCACGGCCGCGGTGCGCGCCTCGTCGGCGAGCAGCGCCTGTGCGCGCACCTGACGCGTCAGGTTCTCGATTTCCTGCTGGCGCGCGAGCATCCCGGCCTGCTCGGAGTCGGCCGCGTACAACTGCACGCCGACGCGCGTGACGATGTGCCCGGCCTTCACGACGAACGCGCCGCCGGCAGGCAGCTGCGCACGCGCGGCGAGCGCCTGGGCGACGTCGTCGGCGACGTACACGTTGCCGAGCCAGTCGTTGAGCACGGCGCGGATGCCGGCGTCGTCGATGCGCACGAGCGACAGCACGGGCTTCAGCCCCGCTGCCGGCGCCGGCGGCTCGCCGGCGGGCGGCGGCGCGTAGAACGCGAGCTTGGCGGGCGGCGCGTCGGTGGCGAACGCCTTCACCCAGTCGAGATTCGACACTTCGAGTGCCGCGAGCCGCTCGCGCAGCACCGCTTCGAGCGCCGCTTCCCAGCCGGGTTCGACATGCAGCTTCTTCCAGAGCCGCGGCAGCGCGCCGAGCTCGTGCTTGTCGAGCCACGGCTGCACCTTGCCTTCGGTCTGCACGTTTTCCTGCAGCTGCTTCAGCGCGGCAAGCCGCGCCTCGAGCTGGTGGATCTGCGCGCTTTCGGCCTGCACGCGCTCCTGCGCGGCGCGGCGCTCGGCGTCCAGACGCGGCACCGTTTCCTGCGCATCGGCAAGCCGCGCCTGCGCTTCGGCCAGAATTTCCTCCTGCTCGGCGAGCTGCATGCGCAGCTCCTCGAGCTGCGCCTCGTCCGGCGCATCGAGCCCGCTGGCCTCGGCCTTCAGCCGCTCGTGACGCTGCTGCAGCTGCTGCAGCTGCTGATCGGCGTTGCGCTGGTGCGCGGCCTCGAGTTTCAGCGATTGTTCGGTCTGGGCGATGCGCGCGCGCTCGTCGTTGAGCTGCGCCTGCGCGTCGCGCCACTTCGCTTCGAGCGCCGGCAGCGCATCGTGCTTCGCGGCGGCTTCGTCCTCCGCGAGCGCGGCCTTCTCGTCGGCGATCGCGCGCGCTTCTTCGGCTTCCTCGAGCTCGTCCTGCGCCTTCTCGGCCTGCGCGCGCCATTGCTCGCGCTGCGCGTTCAGCGCGGCGATCTGCGCCTGCACGCGGTTGCGCGATTCGACGATGAACTTGATCTCGGCCTCGAGGCGGCTCACTTCGGCATTCGCCTCGTAGAGCGCGCCCTGCGCGCCCTGCATCGCGTCGCTCGCGGCATAGTGCGCGACGCGCAGCGTCTCGAGCTGCGATTCGACTTCGCGCAGCTTGGCGGTCTGCGCTTCGAGGTCGATCTGCGCCTGCTCGATCGCGCGCTGCTGCTTCTGCTGCTCGGCCGCGGCCTCGTTCTTGCGCAGCAGCCACAGCAGGCGCTGCTTCTCCTCGCCTTCGGCGACGAGCTCCTTGTACTTCGTCGCGACGACGGCCTGCGCCTCGAGCTTCTCGAGGTTCGCCGCGAGTTCGCGGATGATGTCCTCGACGCGCGTCAGGTTCTCGCGCGTGTCGTGCAGCCGGTTCTCGGTCTCGCGGCGGCGCTCCTTGTACTTCGACACGCCCGCGGCTTCCTCGAGGAACACGCGCAGCTCTTCGGGCTTCGCCTCGATGATCCGCGCGATCATCCCCTGCCCGATGATCGCGTACGCTCGCGGGCCGAGGCCGGTGCCGAGGAAGATGTCCTGGATGTCGCGGCGGCGCGCCGGCAGGTTGTTGATGTAGTAGCTCGACGTGCCGTCGCGCGTAAGCACGCGCTTCACGGCGATCTCGCCGTACTGGCCCCACTGGCCTGCCGCGCGGCCGTCGGAGTTGTCGAAGATCAGCTCGACGCTCGCCCGGCTGCCGGGCTTGCGGGTCGTCGAGCCGTTGAAGATCACGTCCTGCATCGACTCGCCGCGCAGCTCGGAGGCGCGCGACTCGCCGAGCACCCAGCGCACGGCGTCGATGATGTTGGATTTGCCGCATCCGTTCGGGCCCACCACGCCGACGAGCTGGCCCGGAACCTGAAAATGCGTGGGATCGACGAAGGATTTGAAGCCAGCGAGTTTGATCGAGCTCAGACGCACGGCGGTATCGGATGTGAAGAAGAGGTGAAACGAACAGCGGCGCGCGGCGCGGGGGCTGTCAGCCCTGGCGCGCACGCACCCCCGGAATTCAAAAACGGGGCCGCGCACTCAAGCGCCAGGCCCCGCAAACGGCTTCAATCATACCATCGCGCGCGCGCCGTTCTGCCCGTCGCCGGGTTTATCCTGCGCGGGCGCCGCACGGTGGACGCGGCTCGACAGCAGCGTCGCGAGCACGATGCACGCGCCGCCGGCCCACTCCCTCGCGGTGGGCAGCTCGTTCGCGAACACCCACGCGGACAGCGCGGTGATCACGATCTCGAACAGCATGATGATCGATGCGCGGTTGGCCGGCACGCGCGCGAGGCCGTACTGCACGAGCAGGTTGTTCGCGGCCATCGTCACGCCGATCGCGACGACGATCAGCGCCGCGACCCCGAGCGCGCCGCTCGCCGGCACCGGCGGCAGCCCCTCGAACAGCGACGCGATCGCACCGAACGCGGCCGCGCCGCCGAACAGCGTCGCGGTACGCATCTCCGCGCGCATCGACGGCAGCTCGCGGCTCGCCTTGATGACGAGCACGTTGCTCATCGCGAAGCTCAGGCCGGCCGCGAGGCCCGCCCATTCGGCCGGATTGGCCGGCAGCGGCAGTCCGAGCCGCGGCGACCACAGCATCAGCATCGCGCCGCCGATCGACAGCGCGGCGAGTCCCGCGCCGGCCCAGGTCAGCCGTTCGCGCAGCAGGAAGTGCGCGTAGATCGCGGTCCAGGCCGGCGTCAGGTAGAACAGCAGCATCACGCGCAGCACCTCGCCGTGGATCGTGCCCCACACGAAGCCGAGATTGGTCACGCCGGCCGTCAGCGCGATGCCGGGCAGCACCCAGTGCCAGCGCAGCGTCGCGATCGCGCTGCGCCGCGCGACGATCACGAACAGGAACGCGACGACGCTCGTCAGCGCGCTCGCGAGCGTGCCCGTCACGCCGAGCGACGCGAGGATGCGCAGCGGATACCAGATCACGCCCCACACCGATGCGCCGATCAGGATCGCGAGTGTCGGCAGGCTGCCGCGTACCGCGTTGTTCATTGTTTCGATACCCTTCGTTCGTACCGCCGGGCCGCCCCGCGGGCCGCCCGTGACCGGATTTCGTCACGCTATAATCGTCCGTTGCGACGCGCGCCGCCGGCGTCCGTTCGCCGTCGCGGCGCGCCGCCGCTCCTTTCGCTCCAACCGGCCGCGATGGCCGCTTCGCCCGTGAACCCTCGACTCGACTCGCTCCAGCCCTATCCCTTCGAAAAGCTGCGCGCCCTGTTCAAGGACGTGACGCCCCCTGCCGGCCTCAAACCGATCAGCTTCGGCATCGGCGAGCCCAAGCACCCGACGCCCGCGCTGATCCGCGACGCGGCCGTGGCCGCGCTCGACGGCCTCGCCGCCTATCCGGCCACGGCCGGCTCGGACGCGCTGCGCACGTCGATCGCGCGCTGGCTCGAGCGCCGCTACGGGCTACCGGCCGTCGACGCGGCGACGCAGGTGCTGCCGGTGTCGGGCTCGCGCGAGGCGCTGTTCTCGCTCGCGCAGACGGTGATCGACAGCCGCCCGGCCGAAAGCGGGCAGAAAGCGATCGTACTCTGTCCGAATCCGTTCTATCAAATTTACGAAGGGGCGGCGCTGCTGGCCGGCGCCGAGCCCTATTTCGCGAACAGCGATCCGGCACGCAACTTCGCCTGCGACTACGCGGCCGTGCCGGACGACGTCTGGGCGCGCACCCAGTTGCTCTACGTCTGCTCGCCGGGCAACCCGACCGGCGCCGTGCTGACGCTCGACGACTGGCGCGAGCTGTTCGCGCTGTCCGATCGCCACGGCTTCGTGATCGCGTCCGACGAGTGCTATTCGGAAATCTACTTCGACGAAGCGACGCCGCCGCTCGGCGGCCTCGAGGCCGCGCACCGCCTCGGCCGCGGCTTCGAGCGGCTCGTGATGCTGTCGAGCCTGTCGAAGCGCTCGAACGTGCCCGGCATGCGCTCGGGCTTCGTCGCCGGCGACGCGGCGCTGCTGAAGAAATTCCTGCTGTACCGCACGTACCACGGCGCCGCGCTGTCGCCCGTGTGGCAGCACGCGAGCATCGCCGCATGGAACGACGAGGCGCACGTGCGCGAGAACCGCGCGCTGTACCTGCAGAAGTTCAACACCGTGACGCCGATGCTCGCCGAGGTGCTCGACGTCAAGCTGCCGGACGCCGCGTTCTATCTGTGGGCGAACGTCGCGCGCACCGGCCTGTCGGACACCGAGTTCGCCCGCCGCCTGTACGCCGACTATAATGTGACGGTTCTGCCCGGCTCGTACCTCGCGCGCGACGCGCACGGCACGAACCCGGGCCGCGATTTCATCCGGATCGCGCTCGTCGCGGGCACCCCCGAATGCGTCGAGGGCGCGCAACGCATCGTCGATTTCTGCCGCGGCATCGCGCAGTAAGACGTCCATCCCGATCAATTCCATCCATCTCCTGCGAAAACGAACATGTCGCAACAACTTCAGCAAATCATCGATAACGCCTGGGAAAACCGTGCGGAACTGTCGCCGAAGGCCGCGCCCGCCGAAGTCCGCGAGGCCGTCGCTCATGCGATCGAGCAACTCGACAAAGGTGCGCTGCGCGTCGCCGAGAAAATCGACGGCAACTGGACCGTGCACCAGTGGCTGAAGAAAGCCGTGCTGCTGTCGTTCCGCCTGGAGGACAACGCGCCGATGCCGGCCGGCGGCTATTCGCAGTTCTACGACAAGGTGCCGTCGAAGTTCGCGAACTACACGGCCGAGGATTTCGCCGCGGGCGGCTTCCGCGTCGTGCCGCCGGCCATCGCGCGCCGCGGTTCGTTCATCGCGAAGAACGTCGTGCTGATGCCGTCGTACACGAACATCGGCGCATACGTCGACGAAGGCACGATGGTCGACACGTGGGCGACCGTCGGCTCGTGCGCGCAGATCGGCAAGAACGTGCACCTGTCGGGCGGCGTCGGCATCGGCGGCGTGCTCGAGCCGCTGCAGGCGAACCCGGTCATCATCGAGGACAACTGCTTCATCGGCGCACGTTCGGAAGTCGTCGAAGGCGTGATCGTCGAGGAAAACTCGGTGATCTCGATGGGCGTGTATCTCGGCCAGAGCACCAAGATCTACGATCGCGAGACGGGTGAAATCAGCTACGGCCGCATTCCGGCCGGCTCGGTCGTCGTCGCGGGCAACCTGCCGTCGAAGGACGGCTCGCACAGCCTCTACTGCGCCGTGATCGTGAAGAAGGTCGACGCGAAGACGCGCGCGAAGGTCGGCCTGAACGAGCTGCTGCGAGGCGACTGATGGCCAGGCCGCGCACCGTGGTCGTCTACGGCATTCCGAACTGCGACACCGTGAAGAAAGCCCGCGTGTGGCTCGACGAACACGGCGTCGCGTTCGAATTCCACGACTTCAAGAAAGCCGGCGTCAGCGCGCCGCTGATCGAGGACTGGCTGAAGGACGTGCCGCTCGACACGCTCGTCAACAAGCGCGGCACGACCTGGCGCGCGCTCGACGACGCCATGAAGGCCGCCGCCGACACGCAGGCCGGCGCCGTCGCGCTGATGATCCACAAGCCGTCGGTCATCAAGCGGCCGGTGCTGGTCGTCGACGGCCGCGTGAAATCGGTCGGCTTCGCGGCCGATCAGTACGCGGCGCTGTTCGCCGCGTAGCGCCGCCGGCGCAGCGCGCGACGTCTCATCGCTGCCGGCCACCGCGCCGGCATTTTTTATCGAAAGTGGTCCGAACCATGTCCGCCACCCTAGCCCTTACCGAACAACTGATCGCGCGCGCCTCCGTCACGCCCGACGACCAGCATTGCCAGCAGATCATGACCGAGCGCCTCGCCGCGCTCGGTTTCGATTGCGAGACCGTCGCATCGCACGGCGTGACCAACCTGTGGGCCGTCAAGCGCGGCACCGACGGCCGCGACGGCAAGCTGCTCGCGTTCGCGGGCCACACCGACGTCGTGCCGACCGGCCCGCTCGAGCAGTGGACGTCGCCGCCGTTCGTCCCCGCCCATCGCGACGGCAAGCTGTACGGCCGCGGCGCCGCCGACATGAAGACCTCGCTCGCGGCGTTCGTCGTCGCCGCCGAGGAATTCGTCGCCGCGCATCCCGACCACCGCGGCGCGATCGCGTTCCTGATCACGAGCGACGAAGAAGGCCCGGCCACCGACGGCACCGTGAAGGTCGTCGAACTGCTCGAGTCGCGCGGCGAGCGCCTCGACTACTGCATCGTCGGCGAGCCGACGTCGACCGCCGAGCTCGGCGACGTCGTGAAGAACGGGCGCCGCGGCTCGATGTCCGGCGAGCTGATCGTCAAGGGCGTGCAAGGCCACATCGCGTATCCGCACCTCGCGAAGAACCCGATCCACCTGCTCGCGCCGGCGCTCGCCGAACTCGCCGCCGAGCAGTGGGACGAAGGCAACGAATACTTCCCGCCGACCACCTGGCAGGTGTCGAACCTGCGTGCCGGCACGGGCGCGACGAACGTGATCCCCGGCCACGCGGATCTGCTGTTCAACTTCCGCTTCTCGACCGCGAGCACCGTCGAAGGCCTGCAGGCACGCGTGCACGCGATCCTCGACAAGCACCGGCTCGACTACACGCTGAAGTGGACGGTGAGCGGCCTGCCGTTTCTCACGCCGCGCGGCGAGCTGTCGAATGCGCTCGAGCACGCGATCCGCGCGGAGACGGGCCTCACGACCGAGCTGTCGACCACGGGCGGCACGTCCGACGGCCGCTTCATCGCGCGCATCTGCCCGCAGGTGATCGAGTTCGGTCCGCCGAACGGCAGCATCCACAAGATCGACGAGCATATCGAGGTGCGCTTCGTCGAGCCGCTGAAGAACGTGTACCGCCGCGTGCTTGAACAACTGATCGCCTGACGGAGCCTCGCATGACGACCCCTTTTGCCACCGTGCGCGACCTGCTGCGCTACGCGGTCACGCGCTTCTCGAAAGCCAAGCTCGCGTTCGGCCACGGCTCGGACAACGCGTATGACGAAGCCGCGTATCTCGTGCTGCATACGCTCGACCTGCCGCTCGACACGCTCGAACCGTTCCTCGACGCGCGGCTGCTGCCCGACGAAATCGCGGCCGTGCTCGCGGTGATCGAGCGACGCGCGACCGAGCGCGTGCCGGCCGCCTATCTGACACGCGAAGCGTGGATGCACGGCCACCGCTTCTACGTCGACGAGCGCGTGATCGTGCCGCGTTCGTTCATCGGCGAGCTGCTCGACGACGGGCTGCAGCCGTACGTCGCCGATCCCGAGCAGGTCGGCGCGGTACTCGAGCTCTGCACGGGCTCGGGCTGCCTCGCGATCCTCGCGGCGAGCGCGTTCCCGAACGCCGAAATCGACGCGGTCGATCTGTCGGCCGACGCGCTCGAAGTCGCGCAGATCAACGTGCGCGACTACGGCCTCGAAGACCGGATCACGCTGCACCGCGGCGATCTGTATGCGCCGCTGCCGGCATTCCGCGCGCAGCCCGACGCGCGCTACGACGTGATCCTGACGAACCCGCCGTATGTCAACGCGGCCTCGATGGCGAAGCTGCCGCCCGAATACCGCCATGAGCCCGAGATGGCGCTCGCGGGCGGCGACGACGGCATGGATATCGTGCGGCGTATCGTCGCCGAGGCGCACAACTGGCTGCACGACGACGGCGTGCTGGTCGTCGAGATCGGCAACGAACGCGAGCATGTCGAAGCGGCGTTCGGCGGGCTCGAGCTCACGTGGCTGCCGACCAGCGCGGGCGACGACAACGTGTTCCTGATCCAGGCGGCCGACCTCCCCCGCAAGGGCTGAACCGGCGATGCAGGCGGCGCGGCAACCCGCTGCGCCGCCCCCTTGGGTAAGATGCGCGTACGCGGCCGCCGCGCCGCACGACTTCAGGAGTCCGTCACGCGCCCATGACCCTCGACTGGCTACACCTCGGCACACTGATCCTGGCCATTCACGTGCTCGGGATCGTCGCGGCCTTCCACGCGATCCTGAACACGCGGACGTCGCAAGGCGCCATCGCATGGGCGGTCTCGCTCGCCGCGATGCCGTACCTCACGCTGATCCCCTATCTGTTTCTCGGCCGCAGCAAGTTCTCCGGCTACGTCGACGCCCGCCGCCACGAAACCGAAGCGTTGCGCACGCACACACCGCGCGCGCCGTGGCTCGACGCGAACGCGGGCGACCGGCCGGCGGCCGATGCGCTCGGCCAGGCTGCGGTACTCGCACTCAGGCGGCTCGGCGGCATGCCGTTCGTCGGCGGCAATTCGGTGCGCACGCTGGTGAACGGCGACGCAACCTTCGCGGCGATTCTCTCGGCGATCGACGCCGCGCGCGACTACGTGATCGTCCAGTTCTTCATCGTGCGCGACGATGCGCTCGGCCAGATGCTGCGCGACGCACTGCTCGCGCGCGCCGCGGCCGGCGTGCGCTGCTATCTGCTGTACGACAGCATCGGCAGCTTCGACCTGCCGCGCAGCTACGTCGACGCGCTGCGGCGCGGCGGCGTCGAAGTCCATCCGTTCGCGACGCATCGCAAGTTCGTCAACCGCTTCCAGCTCAACTTCCGCAATCACCGCAAGATCGTCGTCGTCGACGGCACTCGCGCGTTCGTCGGCGGACACAACGTCGGCGTCGAGTATCTCGGCGGCAACCCGCGCCTGTCGCCGTGGCGCGACACGCACATCGAGATACGCGGGCCGGCCGTCGCGAGCATCCAGTACGTGTTCGCCGAAGACTGGCACTGGGCGACACAGACGCTGCCGTCACTCGCCGGGCCGCCAGCCGCGCTGCCGGACGACGACATGCATTGCCTCGCGGTGCCGATGGGCCCGGCCGACAAGCAGGAAACCGGCTCGCTGTTCTTTGTCGAGGCGATCAACGCGGCGCGCGAGCGCGTCTGGATCACCACGCCGTACCTCGTACCCGACGAGGCCGTCGTCGCGGCGCTGAAGCTCGCGGTGATGCGCGGCGTCGACGTACGCATCCTGATCCCGAGCCGCCGCGATCACTACGTCGTGTTCGAGGCGTCGAAGCTGTACGCGCGCGACCTCCTCGATGCCGGCGTCAAGGTGTTCCGCTACCGCCCGGGATTCCTGCATCAGAAGGTCGTGCTGATCGACCGCGTCGCCGCGGCGATCGGCAGCGCCAATCTCGACAACCGCTCGTTCCGGCTGAACTTCGAGATCATGGTGCTGACGATCGACCGCGCGTTCGCCGATGAAGTGGCCGCAATGCTCGCCGCGGACTTCGCGCAGTCCTACGAGGTCGATACGAGCGAGTACCGGCAGTCGCCCGCTTGGCGGCGCATCGCGATGCACGTCGCGCGGCTGTTCGCGCCGATCCTGTAGCCGTCGGCCCGCGTGCCCGATGCCGGCGCGCCGCGTGTCAGAGCAGCTTTTCGATATCCGCGGCGATGTCCTCAGGCTTTGTCGAAGGCGCGTAGCGCTTCACGATGCGCCCGTCGCGATCGATCAGGAATTTCGTGAAGTTCCACTTGATCGCCTTCAGGCCGAAGATGCCGGGCGACTCGTCGGTCAGATAGCGATACAGCGGATGCGCGTTCGGACCCTTCACGTCGATCTTCGCGAATATCGGAAACGTGACGCCGTAATTGCGCTCGCAGAAGGCGCCGATCTGCTCGGCGTCGCCCGGCTCCTGCTTGCCGAACTGGTTGCAGGGAAAGCCGAGCACGAAAAAGCCGCGCGCCGCGTAGCGTTCGTACAGCTTCTGCAGCCCCGCGTACTGCGGCGTGAAACCGCACTCGCTCGCGGTATTGACGATCAGGAGCACCTTGCCGCGATAGACATCGAGCGTGCTCGGCACACCGGCCAGCGTGTCGGCGCTGAATGTATACAGGGAAGACATCGGGTACTCCTTTGACGAAACCGGACCGACGTGAATGCTACGGCAAATCGGGCCGTCGCGACATTGGCCGGACGGCCGATGCGTGCGCGAACGGTGCGCAGTCTAGAATAGCGGTTTTGGCCAGTCATTTCCGCCGTGATCCGTTTCAATCAGTTCAGCCTTGCGCGCGGCACCAAGCCGCTGTTCGACTCGGCCTCGTTCGTGCTCAATCCCGGCGAGAAAGCCGGCCTGATCGGCGCGAACGGCGCCGGCAAGTCGACGCTGTTCGCGGTCCTGCGCGGCGAGCTGCACGCCGACGCCGGCGATTTCTCGATGCCGCCGTCGTGGCGGATCGCGCACGTGTCGCAGGAAACGCCCGCCGTCGATCGCTCCGCGCTCGACTACACGCTCGACGGCGACGCCGCGTTGCGCGAGATCGAGGCACGCATCGCCGCTGCCTCGGCCGCCCATGATGGCGCGGCCGAAGCCGAAGCGCACGCGGCGTTCGCGGACGCCGACGGCTACACCGCGCCCGCGCGTGCGGAAGCGCTGCTGCTCGGTCTCGGCTTCACGCTCGCGCAAACGCGCGAGCCGGTCGCCAGCTTCTCCGGCGGCTGGCGGATGCGGCTGAATCTCGCGCAGGCGCTGATGTGCCGGTCCGATCTGCTGCTGCTCGACGAGCCGACCAACCACCTCGATCTCGACGCAATCGTCTGGCTCGAAGACTGGCTGCACCGCTATCCCGGCACGCTCGTCGTGATCTCGCACGACCGCGAATTTCTCGACTCGATCTGCAACGTCACGCTGCATCTCGAGAATCGGCAGATCAAGCGCTACGGCGGCAACTATTCGCAATTCGAAGTGCTGCGTGCGCAGCAGCTCGCGCTGCAGCAGAGCGCGTACGAGAAGCAGCAGAAGACAGTCGCGCACCTGCAGAGCTTCATCGACCGCTTCAAGGCGAAGGCGACCAAGGCACGCCAGGCGCAGAGCCGGATGAAGGCGCTCGAAAAGATGGAGCTGATCGCGCCCGCGCACGTCGCGTCGCCGTTCACGTTCGAGTTCCGCACGCCGGATGCGGCGCCGAACCCGATGATGTTGATGGAAGACGTGCGCTGCGGCTACCGTGCGGACGACGGCACCGAGATTCCGATCGTCGAGCGCGTGACGCTGTCGATCCAGAACGGGCAGCGCATCGGCCTGCTCGGCGCGAACGGCCAGGGCAAGTCGACGCTGATCAAGACGCTGGCCGGCACGCTCGCGCCGCTGTCCGGGCACGTGCGCGAAGGCAAGGGGCTGACGATCGGCTATTTCGCGCAGCACCAGCTCGAGACGCTGCGCGAGGACGATTCGCCGCTCGCGCATCTTGCGCGACTCGCGCCCGACACGCGCGAGCAGGAACTGCGCGACTTCCTCGGCGGCTTCAACTTCTCGGGCGACATGGCGACGAGCGCGGTCGGCCCGTTCTCGGGCGGCGAGAAGGCGCGCCTCGCGCTCGCGCTGATCATCTGGCAGAAGCCGAACCTGCTGCTGCTCGACGAACCGACGAACCACCTCGATCTCGAGACGCGTCATGCGCTGACGATGGCGCTCGCACAGTTCGAGGGCACGCTGATTCTCGTCTCGCACGATCGTCACCTGCTGCGCGCGACGACCGACCAGTTCATGCTCGTCGCGAAGCACCGGCTGCAGCCGTTCGACGGCGATCTCGACGATTACCGCGACTGGCTGCTCCAGCATGCGGCCGAACAACGCGCGGCCGCGAAGGCGGAAGGTGCCGCCGCATCGGGCGCGGCGCCGGCCGTGAACCGCAAGGACCAGAAGCGTCAGGCGGCCGAGGAGCGGCAGCGTCTATCGCAACTGAAGAAGCCGCTGCAGACGCGCATCACGAAGCTCGAGAAGGAAATGGAGACGCTGCACGCGGAGAAGGCGCGCCTCGATGCGTTCGTCGCCGATCCGGCGAGCTACGAGGCCGCGCGAAAGGCCGAGCTGACCGATGCAATCCGCAAGCTCGGCGACGTCAATGCGCGGCTCGAAGCGATCGAGGCGGACTGGCTCGCCGCGCAGGAAGAACTCGAGCAGATCGGCTGAACGCGGCGCGCCGCCGGCCGGCGGCGCGCCGC
>NZ_KV786801.1:0-31630 GCF_001806955.1 Burkholderia sp. HMSC10F09 | reverse complement strand
ACGCGGCAGCGGCGCTCGATGCCGCCGATGCCGTCGCCGGCGCGGACGCGCCCGCCGCGACTGCGGCCCCCAACGCGTCGAGCGCGGGCACCGTCAGCGTCGCGCCGACTTTCAGCCGGCTCGGATCGCGTTTCATGAACGCCTGCGGGTTCGCGTCGAACAGCGCGCGGCCCGCGCGCGCGAGCACGGCGGGATCGCGCGACTGCGTCGCCGCGATCGCGATGTCGTTGAGGGACTGGCCCGGCTGGACCGTCACGGTCAGCGGCGCCGGATTGCCGGATGCGACGGCAGACGCAGGCGCATCGCCGGTGCCAGCCGCCCATGTCGAGGCGGCCGCGCCGAGCGCCAGCACCGCCAGCGCGCCGCAGACGGCGCGCGACAGACGGGATCGACGCGGAAACAAGGAAATTCGGGACATCGTTGGCTCTATCGCCGCGCGCGTGCGCGGCTGGGGTTCGCGTTTGGAAGCGTCAGTAAAGTCGCCGCAGAAATGCAAAAGCGTCGCGCTGAACGCGACGCTTTCGGCCGGTCTGCGCGTCGTAACCGCGTAGTTTACTTCACACGATCGCGTTCGGGCCGAATTCGTCGGCACGCACGGCCGGGAACAGGCGCCCGATGCGCGGCTGCACGCCACGCGCCATTATCAAAAATCGAGCATCAATTGATGTAAATCCCGACAACATTATCAACATGCTCGTCGACTGCGTGCCTTATACTGCGCACCGCGTCACTTCCTCGTGCCAAAGGAATCGATGCAAGAAAGCCCCGGCCGGGAGAGCGGTTCGGGGCTTTCGCATTTTCGGGCACTGCGCCCGCCGATAAAAAACGCGCCTGCGGCCCGTCGCGGGCTCGCAGGCGCGTCGCATCGCGCGCCGGCCGGCGCGCGATCACGTCTTACTTGTCGAGCAGGATGCGCAGCATACGGCGCAGCGGTTCGGCCGCGCCCCACAGCAGCTGATCGCCGACCGTGAACGCCGACAGGTATTCGTCGCCCATCGCGAGCTTGCGCAGACGGCCGACCGGCACGGTCAGCGTGCCGGTAACCTTCGCCGGCGACAGATCGTGCATCGACGCTTCGCGCTCGTTCGGCACGACCTTCACCCAGTCGTTCGCCGACCCGAGAATGCCGTCGATCTCGTCGAGCGGCACGTCCTTCTTCAGCTTGATCGTCAGCGCCTGCGAGTGGCAGCGCATTGCGCCGATCCGCACGCACAGCCCGTCGACCGGGATCGAGCCCGGCTCGCCCATCGCCGGCTTGCCGAGGATCTTGTTCGTTTCCGCGCCGCCCTTCCATTCTTCCTTGGACATGCCGTTGCCGAGATCCTTGTCGATCCACGGAATCAGCGAACCCGCGAGCGGCACGCCGAAATGGCTCGTCGGCATCGCGTCGCTGTTCATCGTGGCCAGCACGCGGCGATCGATGTCGAGGATCGCCGATGCCGGATCGGCGAGCTGCTGCTGCACCGCGCCGTGCAGCGCGCCCATCTGCGACAGCAGTTCACGCATGTTCTGCGCGCCCGCGCCCGACGCGGCCTGATACGTCATGGCCGTCATCCAGTCGACGAGGTTCTCGCGGAACAGGCCGCCGAGCGCCATCAGCATCAGGCTGACCGTGCAGTTGCCGCCGATGAAGTTCTTCGTGCCCTTGACGAGCGCGTCCTTGATCACGTCGAGGTTCACCGGATCGAGGATGATGACCGCGTCGTCCTTCATCCGCAGCGACGAAGCTGCATCGATCCAGTAGCCGTTCCAGCCCGCCGCGCGCAGCTTCGGGAACACGTCGTTCGTGTAGTCGCCGCCCTGGCACGTGATGATGACGTCGCACTTCTTCAGTTCGTCGACGTTGGTCGCGTCCTTCAGCGTGGTCTCGTTTTTCGCGAACGACGGTGCCTTGCCGCCCGAGTTGCTGGTGCTGAAAAACACCGGTTCGATCAGGTCGAAATCGCCCTCTTCCTGCATGCGCTGCATCAGGACGCTGCCGACCATGCCGCGCCAACCTACGAGACCTACGTTCATGACTAACCCTTTGAATGGAGCTTCCCCGCCATTTCCGCCCCCGGCGTGACCGCGCGGGGAAACAGGCGGGCACGACGGACGATCAGCGTTTAATGATCGTTTTCGTGGTAATGGTTTTCGTGATGACGATGGCGCGCGCACCCGCACGGGCAGTGTTGCCGTGGAGTTTCAGGACCGGGGAGATCAGGGAAATCAGCGCCATCGTTCGAGTCTACACAAAGCCGGTTGCCCGCACAACGGCCAACCGTGCGCGAACGAACCGATTTTTTCGGCCCGTTCGCGCCCTTTCTACATCGTTACTTGCCGGCCGCTCAGAGCGCCGCGACCACTGCGTCGCCCATCGCCGCCGTGCCGACCTGCTTGCAGCCCGGCGTCGCGATGTCGCCGGTGCGGTAGCCCTGTTCGAGCACCGTTTTGACCGCGCGCTCGATGCGGTCGGCCTGCTCGGCGCGATTCAGCGAATAGCGCAGCAGCATTGCGGCCGACAGGATCGTCGCGAGCGGATTCGCGATGCCCTTGCCTGCGATGTCCGGCGCCGAACCGTGCGACGGCTCGTACAGACCCTTGTTGTTCTTGTCGAGCGACGCCGACGGCAGCATGCCGATCGAACCCGTCAGCATCGACGCCTCATCCGACAGGATGTCGCCGAACATGTTGCCGGTGACGATCACGTCGAACTGCTTCGGCGCCTTCGCGAGCTGCATCGCCGCGTTGTCGACGTACATGTGCGACAGCTCGACGTCCGCGTATTCCTTCGACACGTCGATCATGATGTCGCGCCAGAACTGCGACGTCTCGAGCACGTTCGACTTGTCGACCGACAGCAGCTTCTTCGCGCGCTTTTGCGCGGCCTGGAACGCGACGTGCGCGATGCGGCGCACTTCCGGCTCCGAATAGCGCATCGTGTCGAAGCCTTCGCGCTCACCGGCGAACGGGCCGTCCGGCGCTGCCCGCACGCCGCGCGGCTGGCCGAAATAGATATCGCCGTTCAGTTCGCGCACGATCAGGATGTCGAGGCCAGCGACGAGTTCGGGCTTCAGCGGCGACGCGTCGACGAGCTGCGGATAGCAGATCGCCGGACGGAAGTTCGCGAACAGCTCGAGGTGCTTGCGCAGCCCGAGAATCGCCTGCTCGGGACGCAGCGCGCGTTCGAGCGAGTCGTACTTCCAGTCGCCGACCGCGCCGAACAGGATCGCGTCGGCTTCCTTCGCGAGCTTCAGCGTCGCGTCCGGCAGCGGATGACCGCTCGCCTCGTAGCCCGCGCCGCCGACCGGCGCCTGTTCGAGTTCGAACTTCTCGTCGAGTGCGTTCAGCACCTTCACCGCTTCGGTGACGATTTCCGGGCCGATGCCGTCGCCCGGCAGCACTGCAATCTTCATGCGTTGTTCCTGACTGAATAAGGGATGATGGCTGGCGGGCGAACGCGCGGCGCGCGCGCCCGCCCGAAGGACGACTTCAGCCGACCAGCTTGTTGTTGAGCCACGGCTGCTTCGCGAGCCGCTCCGCTTCGAACTGGCGGATCTTGTCCGCGTGACGCAGCGTGAGGCCGATGTCGTCGAAGCCGTTCAGCAGGCAGTACTTGCGGAACGCGGTGATCTCGAACGGATACTCGCGGCCGTCCGGCGCGCGCACGACCTGCGCCTCGAGATCGATCGTCAGCTGATAGCCGTTGAACGCGACCGTCTCGTTGATCAGATGATCGACCTGCTGCTCGGTCAGCACGATCGGCAGCAGCCCGTTCTTGAAGCAGTTGTTGAAGAAGATGTCCGCGAAGCTCGGCGCGATGATCGCGCGGAAGCCGTACTGCTGCAGCGCCCACGGCGCGTGCTCGCGCGAGCTGCCGCAGCCGAAGTTCTTGCGCGTGACGAGAATCGACGCGCCCTGGTAGCGCGGCTGGTTCAGCACGAAGTCCGGGTTCAGCGGACGCTTCGAGTTGTCCTGCCCGGGCTCGCCGTGATCGAGATAGCGCCACTCGTCGAACGCGTTCGGGCCGAAGCCCGTGCGCTTGATCGACTTCAGGAACTGCTTCGGAATGATCGCGTCGGTGTCGACGTTCTCGCGATCGAGCGGCGCCACGACGCCGGTATGCACAGTGAATTTTTCCATGATCCGTCTATCCGGTTGAAGGGCCGGCCCGCGGCCGGCGCACATCGACAAATTCTCGGCGGTGTCACTCCGCGGCGCGCTTCAGTGCGCTGCCGGCGGCATTGACGTCCTCGCCGAAGCCTCGGACGGTGTTGCAGCCCGCAAGGCCGAAGCCGAGCCCCGCGAGCGCCAGCGCGGCAGCGAGCCGCGCAACCCATTTCGATGCCGTCACGCGTTACCCCAGCTTGCGAATGTCGACGAAATGGCCTTCGATCGCCGCGGCCGCCGCCATCGCGGGGCTGACGAGGTGCGTGCGGCCGCCCGCGCCCTGCCGGCCTTCGAAGTTGCGGTTCGACGTCGAGGCGCAGCGCTCGCCCGGCTCGAGGCGGTCGGCGTTCATCGCCAGACACATCGAGCAGCCCGGCTCGCGCCATTCGAAGCCCGCATCGGTAAACACCTTGTCGAGGCCTTCGCGCTCGGCCTGCGCCTTCACGAGGCCCGAGCCCGGCACGACCATCGCAAGCCGCACGTTCGATGCGACGCGGCGGTTCAGCTTCTTCACGACGTACGCGGCCGCGCGGATGTCCTCGATGCGCGCGTTCGTGCACGAGCCGATGAAGATCTTGTCGACCTTGATCGATTCGATCGGCGTGTTCGGTTCGAGCGCCATGTAGGCGAGCGCGCGCTCCATCGCGTCGCGCTTGACCGGATCCTTCTCGCGCTCGGGATCGGGCACGCGACCGTCGATCGACGTGACCATTTCCGGCGACGTGCCCCACGTGACTTGCGGGACGATCTCCGCCGCGTTCAGCTCGACGACGCGATCGAAATGCGCGCCTTCGTCCGACTTGAACTGGCGCCAGTATTCGACGGCCTGATCCCATTCCGCGCCGGTCGGCACGAACGGACGGCCCTTCAGGTAGTCGATCGTCGTGTCGTCGACGGCGACCATGCCCGCGCGCGCGCCGGCTTCGATCGCCATGTTGCAGACCGTCATCCGGCCTTCCATCGACAGCGCGCGGATCGTCGAGCCGCCGAATTCGATCGCATAGCCGGTGCCGCCTGCCGTGCCGATCTTGCCGATGATCGCGAGCACGATGTCCTTGGCGGTGCAGCCGCGCGGCAGTGCGCCCTCGACCTTCACGAGCATGTTCTTGCTCTTCTTCTGCAGCAAAGTTTGCGTCGCGAGCACGTGCTCGACTTCCGACGTGCCGATGCCGTGCGCGAGCGCGCCGAACGCGCCGTGCGTCGACGTGTGCGAATCGCCGCACACGATCGTCATGCCCGGCAGCGTCGCGCCCTGCTCCGGCCCGATGATGTGCACGATGCCCTGACGCACGTCGTTCATCTTGAACTGCGTGATGCCGAACGCATCGCAGTTCGCGTCGAGCGTGTCGACCTGCAGCTTCGAGACGGGATCGGCGATACCGTGGCTGCGATCGGTGGTCGGCACGTTGTGGTCGGACACGGCCAGGTTCGCGCTGATGCGCCACACCGGACGCTGCGCGATCTTCAGCCCTTCGAACGCCTGCGGGCTCGTGACTTCATGCAGCAGTTGACGGTCGATATACAGCAATGCCGTGCCGTCTTCCTCGGTGTGGACGACGTGGGAATTCCACAGTTTGTCGTAGAGAGTCTGTGCCATGGGTATGCGGGGTCGTTGTGACATCAAGCCTTGCGGATGCGGTCGATTATGCCACGCAGAACGCGCAACGGCGCACGCGAAACGCCGAAAAACCCATTAAAAACAGTGGTTTGGCTGGTAGTGCCAATACCTGTATCGGCATTACCCGGCAAACGGGCACGAAGCGCGCGACGCGGCCGAGGCGGCCGCGCGCTGCGCGCCCCCGGCATCACGGCGACGTTTGCCGGCCGGCCGTGTGCGCCGGCAACACGTATCCGTCACCGGCAGCATCGCGTCGACCGTTGCGGCATCGCCGAGCTGCGCGTTCAGCTTCGCGGACATCTGTGCAGCCAGCGCGGCATCGGTCACGGGGGCCGATGCGACGTCGTCGCCACCGCATGCGCTCAGCAGCGGCGCGGCCCCCGCAACCTCCAGGAATTTTCTGCGTGAGGAAGTCAATGGATTCTGCTTCATGAAAAATGCGAAGTCGTGCGAATGACACCGACCGCATACATGTCGCACGTCGTCGCGCGCGCAGCAATTTCTTCGCGATTGCCTAGACTGTCTATTCGCACGGCGTGGGCGCATGCGCACCGCGCCATCATGATTTCGCAACGCCCGCGGCGTCGGGCAGGAGAACGGCATGCGATATGAACTCTATTACTGGCCCGAGATCCAGGGCCGAGGCGAATATGTGCGGCTCGCGCTCGAAGCGGCCGAAGCGGACTACGTCGACGTCGCGCGCGAGTCGGGGCGCGGCATGGGCGTGTCGGCCATGATGCGGATGATGGACAGCACGAAGGCCGAATGCGTGCCGTTCGCGCCGCCGTTTCTGAAAGCCGGCGACATCGTGATCGGGCAGACGGCGAACATACTGCTGTTTCTCGGCACGCGGCTCGGCCTCGCGCCCGACGACGAAGCGGGACGGTTGTGGGTGCATCAGCTGCAGTTGACCATCGCCGACTTCGTCACCGAGATTCACGATACGCACCACCCGATCGGCAGCGGTCTGTACTACGAGGATCAGAAAGCGGAAGCCGCCGAGCGCTCGGCCGATTTCCTCGCGCATCGCCTGCCGAAGTTTCTCGGTTACTTCGAGCGCGTACTCGCGCAGAATCCGCACAAGAGCGGCTACCTCGCCGGCAACGCGCTCAGCTATGCGGATCTGTCGACGTTCCAGCTGATCGAAGGGCTGCGTTACGCGTTCCCGAACGCGATGAAGCGCGAGGAGAAAAAGATCGCAGGGCTCGTCGCCCTGCGCGATCGCGTCGAGCAGCATCCGCCGATTGCGCGCTATCTCGCGTCGGAACGCCGCATCCCCTTCAACGACATGGGGATCTTCCGCCACTACCCCGAGCTGGACGCGTAGCGCTGCCGGCGGCGGGCCGCACGTTATGCGCCGTCCGCGCGCGCCTGCGTTTCCGCGCGCTCATCCACCGCGCGCGTCAACCACGGACCGATCTCCATCTCGTCGTAGCGCACGAGCCGGCTCTTGTGCGCGCGGCGATACGCATACCAGATCGCGACGAACAGCGGAATCCACACATAGATCGACAGCACCTCCATCCAGTCGATGCGCGACGCGAAGAACGCCTGGTAATCCTGCCCGAGCGAGATCGCGATGCAGACCGCGATCGCGAACAGCGGCCCGAACGGGAACCACTTCGCGCGGTACGGCAGCTCGTCGAGCCGGTGCCCCTGCTTCACGAAGCCCTTGCGGAACCGGTAATGGCAGACTGCGATGCCGAGCCACGCGATGAAGCCGGTGATGCCGACCGTATTGAGCAGCCAGAGATAGATGCTCTGATTGCTGGCCAGCGACGTCAGGAAACAGAGTCCGCCGACCGCCATCGTCGCGTAGAGCGCATTGCGCGGCACGCCGCCCGGCGACAGCGTCGCGAACATCGCGGGCGCGCGGCCCTCGGCAGCGAGGTTGTAGAGCATCCGCGTCGCCGCATACGTGCCGGAGTTGCCGGCCGACAGCACCGCCGTGAGGATCACGAGATTCATCGCGCCGGCGGCGAGCGGAAAGCCCGCGTCGCTGAACACAAGCGTGAACGGGCTCACGCCGATGTCGGTCACGTCGCTCTTGAGCAGGTTGGGATCGGTCTACGGCACCGGCAGCCCGATCACGAAGATCGCGAGCACATAGAACAGCATGATGCGCCAGAAGATCTGCTTCACCGCGCGCGGGATCGTCTTGCGTGGGTTCGCCGATTCGCCGGCCGTGATTCCGACAAGCTCCGTGCCGAGAAACGAGAATACCGCGATCAGCGCGACGCTCATCATCGCATGCGAGCCGCCGACGAACGGCGCATCGCCCGTCGTGAAATTGCGCCAGCCGACCGGATGCCCGCTGCCGATCACGCCGGCCGCGATTAGCAGCCCCGCCGCGATGAAAGCGACGACGGTAACGACCTTGATCGGCGAGAACCAGTACTCGGCGCGACGGCGCGGCGCGCGATCGCGTCAAACGACGCTGCGCTTGATCGCCTGCAGCTCGGCCGTCGTCACGATCTTCTCGATCCGGAACCGCGGGCTGTCGAGCCACGCATTCGCGATTCGGCGGTATTCGTCGAGATCCTCGCACGCGATCCGCACCACGAAATCGAACGTGCCGCTGACGAGCCAGCAATCGAGCACGGCCGGATTCGCGCGCATCTCGCCCTCGAACGGCGCCTGCGAACGTCCGTGATCGGCCAGCACGATCTGCGCGATCACGACGATCGGCTTGGTCGCGCGCGGTGCGTTGATCGCCGCGCGGTAACCCGCGATCACGCCGAGCGCCTCGAGCCGTTCCACGCGTGCCTGACACGGACGCGGCGTGAGATTCACGAGTTCCGAGAGCTTCCGGTACGAAATCCGGCCGTCGGTGCGCAGGATGTCGAGGATCCGGAGATCGATCTTGTCGAGCTGCATCTTCTTGTCCGTCATCCGCATTCGCTCCGGTCGGGTCGTGGCTGGTGCGCGGAACGCCTGCTCCGGTTCCGCGCGGGCCACATTATCCGGCCGACGCGACTGCGCGCCAATCGGCTAGAACCGCAGCGACAGACACGTGAGGCCGCCGTCCATCTTGCGGAACTCGCTCGTGTCGATCACATGCAGCGGCAGGCCGAGCGGTGCAATCGCGTCGTGCACGCGCGGGTAGCCGGCCGGCGTGATCAGCGTGCCGTTCACGCGCAGCGTGTTGCCCGCATATTCGTCCTCGGCGCGGATCGCGATCCGTCGATACCCGGCGAAGGCCGGATGCGCGGCGAGCGCTTCGGTGACGAGCAGCGTGTCGTCGCCGAGCGCGTTGACGACCGACTTCAGATGCAGGCCGGCGGCCACCGGCACCGCGACGACCGAATAACCGTAGCGCGACACCAGCGAGTCCAACTCGGCGATGCCTTCCGCGTCGGTGCGGCTCGTCAGGCCGATATGGAAGCGCTTGCCGACGAGCATCACGTCGCCGCCGTCGAGGCGGCCGGCGCGCATCGGCAGCAGGTCGCGATGCGCGGCGAGCGCCGTCTCGATGTGCACGGTCTCGCCGCGCCGCGCAGGCGCACCGGGCCGCGTGATCACCGCGAACTCGGGCGTCACGACTGCGACGTCCTCGACGAAATGGGCATCGGGAAACGCGGGCAGCGGCGGCAGCTCGGTCACCGCGACGCCGAGCGCGCGCAGCACGTCGCAGTATGCGTCGAACTGCGCGAGCGTCTTGTCGTAGTCGGGCGCGCCGAGCGCGGCCGTGGTGATACCCGCGCCACAGGTCGGCGCGGGGCGGCGAACGATCGCTTGCGTGAATTGCATCGGCTTCTCCAGGGTCATCGCCGCGCATCGCGTCGCGCGGCACGGCTTGCGTTGGTTCGGACCATTATCGGAAGCCAAATTGCGCAATTCGCGTCGATTTGGCGCGCGCTCGCAGCCGATTGCGTCGAATTGCGCGCGGCGCGCAGCCGATTCGGCGGATACGCCGAACAGTCACCGTCCGAGACACGCGGTACGCATTCGTACGAACGGCCGACGCGGGACGGCGACGTGCCGGTTGCGCGCCGACTACGCTTCGAGATCGGCCCCCATCTGCGCGCGGCCGAGCCCACTGAGATCGCCTTCGCGCGCGCGGCCGTCGAACTCGACCTCGAAATGATCGGCCGGAAAATCGGGCGGGCTCTCGCCGCGCACGAACGCGGGCCACTGACGCCGCAGGTACGCATCGTTCTTCGCGCAGCCGGGCGCGGCCGCGATGTACATCACGTTGCTGTCGCCGCTGCCGCGATGCGCGTCCTCGACCGCATGCACGACGTCGCCGTGCCAGAACACCGCGTCGCCCGGCCCCATGTGCGGAATCGGCACGAGCGCATCGAGCAGCAGCGCGTGCCACTCCGGCAGGATCGACAGCGCGCGGCCGGGGCGCGCGCCGCACAGGTCGTCGTCGGCGACGTCGTCCTGCAGCGCACGCAGCACGACATACGCCATCGCGTTCGCGACCGGAATCAGCTGCAGCGTGCCGTCGCCCGGCCCTTGCGGCGTCAGTGCCGTCCAGCCCTGAAACGTGCGGAACATCGAGCACACGGCCGGCGACGGAATCTCCTCCACATCGGGCCGGAACGCCGCATCGAACGGATCGTAGTCGCGCCAGCGTCCGGCCAGCACGTGACGATAGACCTGCCGGAAGTTCGCGCCGAGCCAGCGCTCGACGGAGCCGCCGTCGACGTGCGGCGACAGCCCGAGCGACGTCGAGCCGGGCGGCCGGCGCCGGATCCGGTCCGCATACGCCGGCACGCGGTCGGGATCGAAGTGCACGCGTGCGCCGTCCGCATGGCGCCACAGCCGGTTCAGGAAGATGCGTGCCTGCGTGAGCGCCGGCGACTGCCGCGCGGCGATCTGCGGCTTCGACCAGTACACGCCGTAGATCTGCGGCTTGCCCGACGCGAGATTGCCGAAATAGCGGTCTTCGGCGCGCGCGTGCAGCCGCTCGGCAAAGCGGTTCGCGTCGAGATAGGCGCCGATCTCGTCGTTCCAGTCGCGCGCCTGCCGCGGCTCGAACACGCCGCGCACGACGACCGCGCCATGCGTGCGAATCGCCGCGATCGTGTGCGGATCGACCGCGCCGTTCGCGATGTCGGTGTACTGCAGCACCGGAATCACGTCGCGGCCGTGTGCGTGCGCGCGGCGAATCGCCTCGACCTGGCGCGCGATGTCGCCTTCGAGTTCGCGAAACGCCGACGCGTAGTCGGGCAGGTTCGCGCGCAACGCGGTTTTCGCCGCGCGGATCGCGGCAGGCAGATCGTCGATCGTCAGGGGCATGGCTGTCTCCTCGCTCAAGCGTGTCGTGATGAGTCGACAGCGTAAGCCCGGCGCGCCACGATGTTCACCGCTATCCGGCCAACAATCGATACAATCCTGACAACGCTGCATCACGCCGGCCGATGGCAGACCACGCAGAGCTTGTTGCCGTCCGGATCGCGGAAATACGCGCCGTAGTAGTCGCGGTGATAGTGCGGGCGCAGGCCGGGCGGCCCTTCACAGATGCCGCCGTGCTGCAGCGCGAGTGCGTGGCAGCGGTCGACGTGCGCGCGCGTCGGCGCGTCGAAGGCGATCGTGTAGCCGTTGCCCGGTTCGGGCGCGCGACCGTCGAGCGGCCGGCCGAAAAAGAACAGCGGGCGGTCGGTATCGGCCGGCATCCAGCCGCACCAGCCGTCCGGCTCGCGAAACTTGAGCCGCAGTCCGAGTGCCGCGCACAGCGGCGCATAGAAGTCGTACGCGCGCGCGGTATCGCTGACGCCTACGCAAACATGTGAAAACATGGCTTCGCTCCGTCGTGACGATCGATCCGATCATGCCACGACGCCGCGACCGCCCTCGCCCGGAGCCCGCGATGAAACCGCAATACGAACACGTGACGTTCGCTCCCGGCTGTTCGATCCGCGTGTATCACCGGCAGCTCGCGCGCATCCCGTTCGAATGGCACCGCCATCCGGAATACGAGCTGACGCTTACGCTGAATAGCCGCGGCCGGCGCTTCATCGGCGATCACGTCGCGCGCTATGCGGACGAGGATCTCGTCCTCGTGCCGCCGAATCTTCCGCATACCTGGTCGTCGAACGCGCGCATCGATCCGGATGCGCCCGAAGTCGCGCTCGTCGTCTGGTTCGACGGCGACTGGGTGCGGCGCCTCGCCGACTGCTGCGCCGAATACGTGCCGCTGCGCTCGCTGCTGCGGCGCGCGGCGCCGGGCCTGCGCTTCGATACGGAGACCGCGCGCGCGATGCGCGCGAGGCTGCCGCGACTGCTCGATCCGTCGCCGCGCGTGCGCCTCGCCGCGGCGCTCGATACGCTCGCCGATCTCGCCGAAGCCGGCGGCGAACCGCTCGCGACCGCACAGGCCTACGAGCGGCACGACGGCCGCGCGGCCAGCGACGCGGACGCGCCCGAAGCCGAACGCCTCGATCGCGTGCTCGATGCGATCGACCGCCATTTTCACGAACCGCTGCGCATCGGCGCGCTCGCCGCCGTCGCGCATCTGTCCGAACGCACGCTGCAGCGCATGTTCGTCCGCCATCTCGGCGAAAGCGTCGGCCGCTACGTGCAGCGCTTGCGCATCGCGCATGCGTGCCGCCATCTCGTCGCGACCGACTGGCCGATCGCGACGGTCGCCGCGCGCTGCGGGATTCCGAATCCCGCGAACTTCAATCGCCAGTTTCTCGCGGCGCGCGGCATGACACCGGGCGCGTACCGGCAGTACTTCGCGCAACGCGGCCGCGCGCCCGACACCGACGCCGACGCACCGCCGCTCGACACGCGCCCGCCGTCGCTCGAGCGGCGCAAACGCACGCCGCGCAAATGAAAACACCCCGGCGGGACGACCCACCGGGGTGCGGCATGCGGCGAACGCCGGACGCGAGCGGCCTCCCGGCCGGCTCGCGTCGTGCACGGCTTAACGTGCGTTCAGCGGCTTCGCTTCGCGCGGCGTGTCGCCGATGAACAGCTGACGCGGACGACCGATCTTCTGCTCCGGATCGGCGATCATTTCGTTCCACTGCGCGATCCAGCCGACCGTACGTGCCATCGCGAAGATGCAGGTGAACATCGACGTCGGGATGCCCAGCGCGCGCTGAACGATGCCCGAGTAGAAGTCGACGTTCGGGTACAGCTTGCGCGACACGAAGTATTCGTCTTCCAGCGCGATCTTTTCGAGCTGCATCGCGAGCTTGAACAGCGGATCGTCGTGCAGGCCGAGTTCGTTCAGCACTTCGTAGCACGTTTCGCGCATCAGCTTCGCGCGCGGATCGTAGTTCTTGTACACGCGGTGGCCGAAGCCCATCAGCTTCACGCCCGAATTCTTGTCCTTCACCTGCTTGATGAACTCGGGAATGTTTTCCGGCGTGCCGATCTGCTCGAGCATGTTCAGCGCGGCTTCGTTCGCACCGCCGTGCGCCGGGCCCCACAGACACGCGATACCGGCTGCGATACACGCGAACGGGTTCGCACCCGACGAGCCCGCGAGACGGACCGTCGAGGTCGACGCGTTCTGCTCGTGATCGGCGTGCAGGATCAGGATGCGATCGAGCGCGCGGACGAGCACGTCGTTGACTTGATACTCTTCGCACGGATTCGAGAACATCATCCGCATGAAGTTCGCGCTGTACGACAGATCGTTCTTCGGATAGACGAACGGCTGGCCGATGCTGTACTTGTACGCCATCGCGACGAGCGTCGGCAGCTTCGCGATCATGCGGATCGCCGACACTTCACGGTGACGCGGATCGTTGATGTCGAGCGAGTCGTGGTAGAACGCCGACAGCGCGCCGACCGCGGCGACCAGGATCGCCATCGGGTGCGCATCGCGGCGGAAGCCGCGGAAGAAGAAGTGCATCTGCTCGTGCACCATCGTGTGCTTCGTGACGGTGTCGACGAATTCCTTCTTCTGCGCTGCGTTCGGCAGCTCGCCCTTCAGCAGCAGATAGCAGGTCTCGAGGAAGTCGGCGTTCTGCGCGAGGTTGTCGATCGGGTAGCCGCGATACAGCAGCTCGCACTTGTCGCCGTCGATGTACGTGATCGCCGAATTGCACGACGCCGTCGACATGAAGCCCGGGTCGTACGTGAACTTGCCGGTCTGGCCGTACAGCTTGCGGATGTCGATCACGTCCGGGCCCATCGTGCCCTTGTAGATCGGCAGTTCGACGCTCGGCGAATTGTCGCTGAACGATAGCGTGGCTTTAACATCAGACGGAGTCATGGCACATCCTCAATCGAAATAAAGAAACGGGATTCGATAACGGGCGTAACGCGTTACACGTTGCGCAGCATCTCCAACAGCCGGTGAACCTCGGGGCTGTCAAGGTCGCCTTCTGGTTCCTTGCGCGCGAGGAGCAAGTCCATCAGGTCGTTGTCGCTCAGATCGAGCAGGCGCGACAACGCGCCCACGTCTGCATCGGTGAGGTCATGCTCGTATCGGCTGAAGAAACGCTCGAAGACGATGTCGTTCTCCAGCAGACCCCGCCGGGCGCGCCAGCGAAGGCGCGCGCGGCGGTGCGGGTCGGATTGATGCGAGTGGTCGCTCATCACAAAGACACCCGCAGGGCAGCCCCAAGGGCGTCGACGCCCCGTCGGGGGGCGGCGAACGAAGTGAGCTTGGGGGTCATCATCATTAAACCGCGCGGCGGACCATCAGTTCCTTGATCTTGCCGATCGCCTTCGTCGGGTTCAGGCCCTTCGGGCAGACGTCGACGCAGTTCATGATCGTATGGCAACGGAACAGACGGTACGGGTCTTCCAGATTGTCCAGGCGCTCGCCGGTAGCCGTGTCGCGGCTGTCCGCGATGAAGCGGTAAGCCTGCAGCAGGCCGGCCGGGCCGACGAACTTGTCCGGGTTCCACCAGAAGCTCGGGCACGACGTCGAGCAGCTTGCGCACAGAATGCACTCGTACACGCCGTCGAGCTCGTCGCGCTCTTCCGGCGACTGCAGACGTTCCTTCTCCGGCGGCGGCGCGTCGTTGATCAGGTACGGCTTGATCGAGTGGTACTGGTTGAAGAAGTGCGTCATGTCGACGATCAGGTCGCGCACGACGGGCAGGCCCGGCAGCGGACGCAGCACGATCTTCTGCGGCAGGTCGTTCAGGTTCGTCAGGCACGCGAGCCCGTTCTTGCCGTTGATGTTCATCGCGTCCGAACCGCACACGCCTTCGCGGCACGAACGGCGGAACGACAGCGTCTCGTCCAGCGCCTTCAGCTTGACCAGCGCGTCCAGCAACATGCGCTCGTGCTTGATCTCGAGCTCGTACGTCTGCATGCGCGGCGCCGCGTCCTTGTCCGGATCGTAGCGGTAGACTTCAAAAATGCGTTTTGCCATTTCAGATTCCTTTGATTCGGCTTAGAACGTACGCGCCTTCGGCGGCACGGACTCGACCGTCAGCGGCTGCATTTGAACCGGCTTGTAGTCGAGGCGGTCACCTTCGCTGTACCACAGCGTGTGACGCAGCCAGTTCTCGTCGTCGCGGTGCTCGTAGTCGCTGTGCGCGTGCGCGCCGCGGCTTTCCTTGCGCGCCTCGGCCGAGACCATCGTCGCGCGGGCGACTTCGATCAGGTTCTCCAGCTCGAGCGCTTCGACGCGCGCGGTGTTGAACACCTTCGACTTGTCCTTCAGATGGATGTGCTCGACGCGCTGCTTGAGGCCGTCCATCAGTTCGACGCCTTCCTTCAGCAGCGCCGAGGTGCGGAACACGCCTGCATGCTTCTGCATCGTCGCGCGGATGTCGTTCGCGACGTCCTGCGTGTACTCGCCCGAGCTCGACTTGTCGAGCTTGTTCAGGCGCGCCAGCGAGAATTCGCCCGCGTCGGCCGGCAGCGGCTTGTGTTCCTTCTGCTTCTTCACCTGCTCGACGATGTGGTTGCCGGCCGCACGGCCGAACACCACGAGGTCCAGCAGCGAGTTCGTGCCGAGGCGGTTCGCCCCGTGCACCGACACGCACGAGCACTCGCCCACTGCGTAGAAGCCGTTGATCGGCTCCTTGTGATCGCGCGACGTGCCGACGACCTGACCGTGGATGTTGGTCGGGATGCCGCCCATCTGATAGTGGATCGTCGGGACGACCGGGATCGGCTCCTTGATGCAGTCGACGTTCGCGAACTTCAGCGCGATCTCGCGGATCGACGGCAGACGCTTCATGATCGTCTCGGCGCCGATGTGCGACAGGTCGAGCAGCACGTGATCCTTGTTCGGACCGACGCCGCGGCCTTCCTTGATTTCCTGGTCCATCGAACGCGACACGAAATCGCGCGGCGCCAGATCCTTCAGCGTCGGCGCGTAGCGCTCCATGAAGCGCTCGCCGTTCGCGTTGCGCAGAATGCCGCCTTCGCCGCGCACGCCTTCGGTGATCAGCACGCCCGCGCCGGCCACGCCGGTCGGGTGGAACTGCCAGAACTCCATGTCCTGCAGCGCCACGCCTGCGCGCGCCGCCATGCCGAGGCCGTCGCCGGTGTTGATGAACGCGTTCGTCGACGCCGCGAAGATCCGGCCTGCGCCGCCCGTCGCGAACAGCGTCGTCTTGCCTTCCATGATGTAGACGTCGCCCGTTTCCATTTCGAGCGCCGTCACGCCGAGCACGTCGCCGTCCGCGTCGCGGATCAGGTCGAGCGCCATCCATTCGACGAAGAACTGCGTCTTCGCTTCGACGTTCTGCTGGTACAGCGTGTGCAGCAGCGCGTGACCGGTACGGTCGGCGGCCGCGCAGGCGCGCTGGACCGGCTTCTCGCCGTAGTTCGCGGTGTGGCCGCCGAACGGACGCTGATAGATCGTGCCGTCGGCGTTGCGGTCGAACGGCATGCCGAAGTGCTCGAGCTCGTACACGACGTTCGGCGCTTCACGGCACATGAATTCGATCGCGTCCTGGTCGCCGAGCCAGTCGGAGCCCTTGATCGTGTCGTAGAAGTGGAAGTGCCAGTTGTCTTCGCTCATGTTGCCGAGCGACGCACCGATGCCGCCCTGCGCGGCCACCGTATGCGAACGGGTCGGGAACACCTTCGACAGCACGCCGACCGACAGGCCCGCGCGCGACAGTTGCAGCGCCGCGCGCAAGCCGGAGCCGCCCGCGCCGACGATCACGACGTCGAACTTGCGACGCGGGAGGGAAGTTTTGATTGCAGCCATTCTTTACACTCTCCAGAGAATCTGCGCGGCGTAGCCCGCACATGCGAGCAGCCAGACGATGGTCAGCGATTGCAGCAGCAGGCGCACACCGACGGGCTTCACGTAGTCCATCCAGATGTCGCGCACGCCGACCCATGCGTGATAGAAGAGGGAAAGCAGCGTCACGAAGGTCGCGAGCTTCATCCATTGTGCGGAGAAGATCGACGCCCAGCCTTCGTAGGAGAAGTCGTGCGCGCCGAAGAACAGGACGAGCAGAATGACCGTGTAGACCGCCATGATCGTGGCGGTGACGCGCTGCGCGAGCCAGTCGCGCAGGCCGTAGTGCGCGCCGACGACGAGGCGCTTCGAGCCGATTCGGTTGTTGGCTGCCATTTTCTTAGAATGCTCCGAACAGTTTGAGTGCCATGGCGATCGTCAGCGCGATCGAGACGACGAAGACGACGACTGCCGTCCGCTTGCCGCCTTCCTTCGAGACGGCGTCGTGATTGACGTCCATCAGCAGGTGGCGAATGCCGGCGCAGAAATGGTGGAAGAACGCCCAGGACAACACGAGGACGATCAGCTTGACGACGATGTTGGAGAGGAAGGCCTTGAAGACTTCGAAGCTGAGCTCGGACGTGAGGCTCTGATCGAAGAGGAACAGCAGGAACGGAAGGAACAGGAACAGCAGCGCGCCGCTGACTCGATGGAGGATCGACAACTTCGCCGCCAGCGGCAGGCGATAATTCATCGTGATGTCGCCGAATCCGATGTTCCGGTATTCCGGCCTCGGTTTTCTTACTGCGTCAGTCATGCTAGACCCCTACTTATGTTGTCACACTAATCCGCAATTTTAGCGCCTTTTTATATCGCGCTGCAGCGAAAGTCTGCTCTGGATCGTTACGCGAACGAGAACAAAGGCGGCCCGAAACGTGCTTCGCGAACGTGTCGAACGCGAATGCACGGCGCTTGCGCCGATACGTCGTCAGCTCAAGTCGTTCTGATAGTAGTACCCGGTCGTGACATACCAGCCGCGCCGCACTTCGACGGGCCGATCGCCATAGGTATAGGACACACGCTCGACCGACAGCAGCGGAAAGCCCGCGGGCACGTGCAGCAGGTCGGCCACCGTCGGCTCCGCCGCCACCGCGCGAATCTTCTCCGACGCCCGGATCATGCGCGTGCCAAATTCCGTTTCGAACATCGCGTAGAGCGGCCCCTTGTACTCGCTGAGCCGCTCGAACGTGAGGCCGCGGAACATCGCGCCCGGCAGCCAGATCTCGTCGAGCACCGTCGCCTCGCCCTCGAACTCGAGCAGGCGCCGCACCTGCACGACCGGATCGGCCGGCTTCAGCTCGAGCTGGCGCGCGATCTCGGCCGGCGCGCGCAGGCGCCGGCATTCGAGCAGCCGGCTCACGTGCGCGTGCTCGGCGCCGTCGTCCGCGAGCAGCCGCAGGAAACGGAACTGCGCGCGCTCTTCGTTGTGCGTTGCAACAAACGTGCCCTTGCCCTGACGCCTGACCACGAGGTTTTCGGCGGCCAGCTCGTCGATCGCCTTGCGCACGGTGCCCTGGCTGACCTTGTAGCGCGCCGCGAGCTCGACTTCGCTCGGAATGATCTCGCCCGGCTTCCATTCGCCGCTTTCGAGGCTCTGCGTGATCAATGCCTTGATCTGCTGGTATAACGGGCTGAACGTCGGCGACTGCGCGGCCGCGGATGCAGGCGCGGAATCGCTCGCGCCCGGCTGCCCTGGGCCGCCTGCGCCGGTCGGATTCGCGGTATTCGCCTGGTTCGATGTCATGGCGCGCATTTCATCACAAACCGCACTTTTCCGTCCACTCAAATTCCGCAAAACATCTGTCTTATATAAGACATATGATACCGTTTGACTTTGCGCGTGTCGGCTCCTACACTCCGGGGCGAGCAAGGGTTCGCGGGTGCAACAGCGCGTCCCCGGCTACGTGCCACGGCCGTCTCCAGGTTCACCGCGTCTGCCTCGCGAGTCCTCCGCCCTGCTTTCAAAGCAACGCTTCGTGTAACGCGCATAGAATGGCGTTTTACCTAGCGTCCATCGCTTCATCCCGTCCTGGAGATTTTCAATGGCTAAGCCCGCAAAGCGCGTTGCCGTCACCGGCGCCGCAGGTCAAATCGCTTACTCGCTGCTGTTCCGCATCGCGAACGGCGACCTGCTCGGCAAGGACCAGCCGGTCATCCTGCAACTGCTCGACCTCCCGCAAGCCCAAGCCGCCGTCAAAGGCGTCGTGATGGAACTCGACGATTGCGCGTTCCCGCTGCTCGCGGGCGTCGTGATCACCGACGATCCGAAGGTTGCGTTCAAGGACGCCGACGTCGCGCTGCTGGTCGGCGCACGTCCGCGCTCGAAGGGCATGGAGCGCAAGGACCTGCTGTCGGCAAACGCGGAAATCTTCACGGTCCAGGGCGCGGCGCTGAACGAAGTCGCGAGCCGCGACGTGAAGGTGCTGGTCGTCGGCAACCCGGCGAACACGAACGCCTACATCGCGATGAAGTCGGCGCCGGATCTGCCGAAGAAGAACTTCACCGCGATGCTGCGTCTGGACCACAACCGCGCGCTGTCGCAGCTCGCGGCGAAGTCGGGCAAGCCGGTCGCGTCGATCGAGAAGCTCGCCGTGTGGGGCAACCACTCGCCGACGATGTACCCCGACTTCCGCTTCGCGACCGCCGAAGGCGAATCGCTGCTGAAGCTGATCAACGACGACGAATGGAACCGCAACACGTTCATCCCGACGGTCGGCAAGCGCGGCGCGGCGATCATCGAAGCGCGCGGCCTGTCGTCGGCGGCGTCGGCAGCCAACGCGGCGATCGACCACGTGCGTGACTGGGTGCTCGGCACGAACGGCAAGTGGGTCACGATGGGCATCCCGTCGGACGGCTCGTACGGCATCCCCGAAGACATCATCTACGGCGTGCCGGTCACCTGCGAAAACGGCGAGTACAAGCGCGTCGAAGGCCTCGAGATCGACGCGTTCTCGCGCGAGAAGATGGACGCGACGCTCGCCGAGCTGCTCGAAGAGCGCGACGGCGTCGCTCACCTGCTGAAGAACTAAGCAGGCGGCATCGAGCGCCTGCCGGGCCGCGTGCGCGCGCCCGGCACGGCCGGCCGGCACGCCGCCGCGCCGGCCATCCGATCCGGACGCGTTTTGCCGTCGCGCGTCAGCGCAGAACGCGTCCGAATCCGATATTCTCCACGTTGCCCGCTTCCTGACGTAGAAGAGATGCCCGCGCTTACTCCTGCACAAGTGTTGTATGACGGTGCGTCGCCGCCCGCGATCCTGCCATGCTGCGATCACTACGCGGGCAGCGAGAAACTGATGCGCAAGTCGCTTGCGCTGCAGGCCGAGCTGGGCCCGGTGTTCGACATCACGCTCGATTGCGAGGACGGCGCGGCCGTCGGCCACGAAGCCGCGCACGCGGAACTCGTCGCCGAGCTGCTCGGCAGCGCCGAGAACCGCTTCGGGCGCGTCGGCGCCCGCATCCACGACTTCTCCCATCCGCATTGGCGCGACGACGTGCGCATCATCCTGCGCGCGGCGCGCCCGCCCGCCTACCTGACGCTGCCGAAGATCGCGAACGCCGCCGATGCGGCCGAAATGTGCGCGTTCATCGAAGGCACGCGTCGCGAGCTCGGCATCGCGCAGCCGATTCCGGTCGACGTGCTGGTCGAGACGCACGGCGCGCTCGCGCAAGCCGCGACGCTCGCCGCGCTGCCGATGGTCGGCACGCTGAGCTTCGGGCTGATGGACTTCGTGTCCGCGCACCACGGCGCGATTCCCGACACCGCGATGCGCTCGCCCGGCCAGTTCGAGCATCCGCTCGTGCGCCGCGCGAAGCTCGAGATCGCGGCCGCGTGCCATGCGCACGGCAAGACGCCGTCCCACAACGTGACCACCGAAGTGCGCGACATGGGCGTCGTCGCCGGCGATGCGCGCCGCGCGCGCGACGAATTCGCGTTCACGCGGATGTGGAGCATCCATCCCGCGCAGATCCGGCCGATCGTCGACGCGTTCGCGCCGCGCACCGACGAGATCGCGCTCGCCGCCGAGATCCTGCTGGCCGCGCAGGCGGCCGACTGGGGGCCGACGCGCCACGGCGACACGCTGCACGACCGCGCGAGCTACCGCTATTACTGGTCGGTGCTGCGTCGCGCGCGTGCGACGGGCCAGCCGGTGCCGCCCGAAGCCGCGCCGCTGTTCGGTTCGTCGGCCGCCGGAGACGCCACGTGAGCGGCCGCTCGCGGGCCCGCGCGTCCGGCGGATTTCCGCGCGTCGACGGCGCACGATCGGCCCGCCGGTTTGCGAAACGACAAAAAACGTAACGGAGCCCGAAAACCTGAAATATGCGCGGCCAAATAGGTGAAAATAGCGGCCGCTGCGCGCTTTCGGGGCGCGTGCAGTTTCAAACCGGCCGGCAGCGCGACCTGCCGGCCTTTGTCAACTGATTATCGAAAGGTTCTGACTCCATGAAGAAACTCCTGATCGCCACCGTCATCGGCGCGCTGTCCGCCACGATGCTGGTCTCGGCGCCGAGCGCGTTCGCACAGGGCACGACCGCGAAGAAGACGGCCAAGCGCCCCGCGCCGGCCAAGCGCATCATCCCGCGCAGCAAGAAGGCGCAGGCACGCGCAGCCGCCAAGGTCGATCCGGTGCCGGACGGCGCAGTCAAGTGGTCGTGCAAGGACGGCCTGTCGTTCGACCTCGCCGGCGACATGAAACGCGACCAGGTCGTCACGGTCCACTGGGCGAAGAAGAACTACAAGCTGCCGCGCGAAGCAACGACGACCGGCGCCGACACCTTCTACGATCCGGCCGCAGGCTTCAAGCTCGTCGTGATCCCGAGCAAGGCGATGCTGTTTACCGACGCGAACGGCGGCGAGCGTCTCGCCGACGAATGCGTGACGCCGGAAATGGCGCAAGGCGGCGCCGCACCGACGCAGGCAAACGAGCTCAAGCCGGCCGTCAACTAAGGACGCTCCGCACAGGCGCCTCGATGTCCGCTCCGGTCTCCAACGTCCGCCCCGCTCCGGATACGGTACTCGTCGACATCGTCGACTACGTGCTGAATGCCGGTGCAATCGACAGCGCACTCGCGCTGGAGACGGCGCGGCATTGCCTGATCGATACGCTGGGCTGCGGACTCGAGGCGCTGTCCTACCCTGCCTGCACCAAGCTGCTCGGGCCCGTCGTGCCCGGCACGATCGTGCCGAACGGCGCGAAGGTGCCCGGCACCTCGTTCCAGCTCGACCCGGTCAAGGCCGCGTTCGACATCGGCGCGGCGATCCGCTGGCTGGACTTCAACGACACCTGGCTCGCCGCCGAATGGGGTCATCCGTCCGACAACCTGGGCGGCATCCTGGCGACGGCCGACTGGCTGTCCCGCACCGCCGTCGCGGCCGGCAAGCCGCCGCTCGCGATGCGCGACGTGCTGATCGCGATGATTCAGGCCCATGAGATCCAGGGCTGTCTCGCACTCGAAAATTCGTTCAACGCGGTCGGGCTCGACCACGTGCTGCTCGTGAAGGTCGCCTCGACGGCCGTCGTCGGGCGGCTGCTCGGGCTCACGCGCGACGAGCTGATCAATGCGGTATCGAACGCGTTCGTCGACGGACATCCGCTGCGCACTTACCGCCACGCGCCGAACACCGGTTCGCGCAAGTCGTGGGCGGCCGGCGACGCGACCTCCCGCGCGGTGCGCCTCGCGCTGATCGCGAAGACGGGCGAAATGGGCTATCCGTCCGCGCTGAGCGCGCGCACGTGGGGCTTCTACGACGTCCTGTTCGGCGGCAAGCCGTTCCGCTTCCAGCGTCCGTACGGCACCTACGTGATGGAAAACGTGCTGTTCAAGATCGCGTTTCCCGCCGAATTCCATGCGCAGACGGCCGTCGAGGCCGCGCTGCAGCTGCACGATGCGCTGGCGGCGGCCGGCCGCTCGACCGACGAGATCGCGCGAATCACGATCCGCACGCACGCCGCCGCGATCCGCATCATCGACAAGCAGGGGCCGCTCGCGAATCCCGCCGACCGCGACCACTGCATTCAATACATGGTTGCCGTGCCGCTGCTGTTCGGCCGGCTGACCGCTGCGGACTACGAAGACGCGGTCGCCGCCGACCCGCGCATCGACGCGCTGCGCGCGAAGACGATCTGCGTCGAAGATCCGCAGTTCACGAAGGACTACCACGATCCGAACAAGCGGTCGATCGCCAATGCGCTGACGATCGAGTTCGCGAACGGATCGACGCTTGCCGAAGTCGCGGTCGAATATCCGATCGGCCACCGGCGGCGCCGCGCCGACGGCATCCCGCTGCTGGTCGACAAGTTCCGCACGAACCTTGCGCGCCGCTTTCCGGCAAAGCAGCAACAAGCGATTCTCGACGTGTCGCTGGACCAGGCAAAGCTCGAAGCGATGCCGGTCAATGAATACGTCGATCTGTATATGATCTAGCCGTCAGGTACAGAACAAACAGGAGCTCTTCTTTCCTCGCCTTAACCCAGGAAAATCACCATGGCCCACAATCTGCACAAGACCCTCAAGGAATTCGACAGCGGTTCCGGCAAAGGCAAGTTCTATTCGCTGCCGCAGCTCGGCAAGGAACTGAAGACGAAGATCGAGCGCCTGCCGGTGTCGATCCGCGTCGTGCTCGAGTCGGTGCTGCGCAACTACGACGGCAAGAAGATCACCGAGGAGCACATCGCGCAGCTCGCCAACTGGCAGCCGACGGCGAAGCGGGTCGACGAGATTCCGTTCGTGGTGTCGCGCGTCGTGCTGCAGGACTTCACGGGCGTGCCGCTGCTCGCCGACATCGCGGCCATGCGCGGCGTCGCTCAGCGCACGGGCAAGGATCCGAAGAAGATCGAGCCGCTGGTGCCGGTCGATCTCGTCGTCGACCACTCGGTCCAGATCGACTACTTCCGCCAGAAGGACGCGCTCGACCTGAACATGAAGCTGGAATTCCAGCGCAACAACGAGCGCTACCAGTTCATGAAATGGGGCATGCAGGCATTCGACACGTTCAAGGTCGTGCCGCCGGGCGTCGGCATCGTCCACCAGGTGAACCTCGAATATCTCGCGCGCGGCGTGCACAAGAAGAGCGACGGCGCGGACACGATCTACTACCCGGACACGCTCGTCGGCACCGACAGCCACACGACGATGATCAACGGCATCGGCGTGGTCGGTTGGGGCGTCGGCGGCATCGAGGCCGAAGCGGGCATGCTCGGCCAGCCGGTGTACTTCCTGACGCCGGACGTCGTCGGCGTCGAACTGAAGGGCCGCCTGCGCGAAGGCGTGACGGCGACCGACCTCGTGCTGACGATCACCGAAATGCTGCGCAAGGAGAAGGTCGTCGGCAAGTTCGTCGAATTCTTCGGCGAAGGCACGAAGTCGCTGTCGGTGCCGGACCGCGCGACGATCGCCAACATGGCGCCCGAATACGGCGCGACGATGGGCTTCTTCCCGGTCGACGAGAAGACGATCCAGTACTTCGAAGGCACCGGCCGCACGCAGGCGGAGATCGCCGCGTTCGAGAACTACTTCAAGGCGCAGAAGCTGTTCGGCATTCCGAAGGCCGGCGACATCGACTACACGAAGACGCTGACGCTCGACCTCGCGACGGTCGCGCCGTCGCTCGCGGGCCCGAAGCGTCCGCAGGACCGCATCGAAATCGGCAACGTGAAGTCGACCTTCAGCGAGCTGTTCTCGAAGCCGGTCGCGGAAAACGGCTTCGCGAAGAAGGCCGAGGATCTCGACGCCGAGTACCGGACGAGCAACGGCATCACCGTGAAGAACGGCGACGTGCTGATCGCCGCGATCACGTCGTGCACGAACACGTCGAACCCGAGCGTGCTGCTCGCGGCCGGCCTGCTCGCGAAGAAGGCCGTCGAGGCCGGGCTGACCGTCGCACCGCACATCAAGACGTCGCTCGCGCCGGGATCGCGCATCGTGACCGAGTACCTGACGAAGACGGGCCTGCTGCCCTACCTCGCGAAGCTCGGCTTCGAAGTCGCCGCTTACGGCTGCACCACCTGTATCGGCAACGCGGGTGACCTGACGCCGGAACTGAACGAAGCAATCACGAAGAACGACATCGTCGCGGCGGCCGTGCTGTCGGGCAACCGCAACTTCGAGGCGCGGATCCACCCGAACATCCGCGCGAACTTCCTCGCGTCGCCGCCGCTCGTCGTCGCATACGCGATCGCCGGCAACATCACGCGCGACCTGATGACCGAGCCGGTCGGCAAGGGCAAGGGCGGCAGGGACATCTACATCGGCGACATCTGGCCGTCGAGCGAAGAGATCCAGTCGCTGCTGAAGTTCGCGCTCGATCCGGAAAAGTTCGAGAAGAACTACGCGCATCTGACGAAGAAGGGCGATCTGTGGAGCAAGATCGAGGGCGAATCGGGTCAGGTCTACGACTGGCCGAAGTCGACCTACATCGCGGAGCCGCCGTTCTTCGGCCACGACTTCTCGATGCAGCCGGCCGAGTCGATCGCCTCGGTCAAGGGCGCCCGCGCGCTCGGCATCTTCGGCGACTCCGTCACGACCGACCACATCAGCCCGGCAGGCTCGATCAAGGAAGACTCGCCGGCCGGCAAGTGGCTGAAGGAAAACGGCGTGCAGAAGGCCGACTTCAACAGCTACGGCTCGCGCCGCGGCAACCATGACGTGATGATGCGCGGCACGTTCGCCAACGTGCGGATCAAGAACCTGATGATCCCGGCGAAGGAAGACGGCACGCGCGTCGAAGGCGGCCTGACGATCCACCAGCCGAGCGGCGAACAGCTGTCGATCTACGACGCGGCGATGAAGTACATCGGCGAAGGCACGCCGACCGTCGTGTTCGCCGGCGAAGAGTACGGCACGGGCTCGTCGCGCGACTGGGCCGCGAAGGGCACGCAGCTGCTCGGCGTGAAGGCCGTGATCGCCCGCAGCTTCGAGCGTATCCACCGTTCGAACCTGGTCGGCATGGGCGTGCTGCCGCTGCAGTTCAAGGGCGCGGACAGCGTGCAGTCACTCGGCATCACCGGCGAAGAGACGTACGACATCGAAGGCCTCGGCGACGACTTCAAGCCGCAGCAGGACGTCACGCTCGTGATCCATCGCAAGAACGGCGAAACGCAGCGCGTGCCGGTGCTGCTGCGCATCGATACGCCGATCGAAGTCGACTACTACAAGCACGGCGGCATCCTGCCGTTCGTGCTGCGCTCGCTGCTCGCCGCGTAAGCGCGCCGGTTTGCAGGTGCCGTCGCCGCCTCGCGGGCGGTGACGGCCGATTTGGATACGCCGACCTCGTGTCGGCGTTTTTTTTGACTGCCTGTTTCGCGCGCGACATGACGCCGACGCACGCGCCGGCTTCCGGCTAGCGCATCACGCCGCGTTGCGGCTTCGCGCCGCTTTCGCGCCGGCGTCCGGTCGCGCGTTCTTCTTCAGATGCGTGCGGTTGTAGTCGATCGCCGCGCGCACGAGCGCCTTCAGCGCGCGCGTGTCGATCCGGTCGCCTTCGACGAAATCGATCGCACGCCGCGCATTGCCTTCGAGGCCCGCGTTGAACAGCGCGTGCGGATCGGGCAGCTGCGCGCCGTGCATGAACGTCAGCTTCACCTTGCCCTTGTGCGCGTTCGCGACCGCGATCGTCCCGTCGCACTCCCACACGGGGCTGCCCATCCATTTCCATGCCTCGACGATGCCGGCGTCGGCCGCGAGGATCGTGCGCCGCAGTTCAGCAAGCATGGCGCCGCGCCAGTCCGCAATGCCGGCGATCAGTGCGTCGATGCGTTCCGACGGGCTCCGGTCCGATGCTGCGCTCATGAGCGGGCCTCCGTGTGTTCGTCGGGCCGCGCCAGCACCTGTTCGAGCGACTCGAGGAATCGTACCCAGCCGTGCTGCGCGCCGCGGTACGCCTGTTCCTGGTCGGCGCGGAACCCGGCCTGCTCCATGCGCAGCAGCGTGCCGGCCGGCGTCGGCGTAAGCGTCCACGTGACGACGCTGTCGAGGCCGTACGCCGCCCACGTATAGGACAGCGTCCGGTGCGGCTCGATCGTGAGCACCTTGCAATCGACCGCGCCCCAGTCCGCGCTGAAACTGAACGCGTGGCCCGCGACCGGTGCGAAATCGCTCTTCATCAGCCACGCTTCGAGCAGGTGCGGCTGCGTGAGGGCTCGCCAGACCTTCTCCGGCGGATGAGGCAGCTCGCGTTCGACGACGACGGAGCGCGTTTCGGGCGTGGCTTGATTCATCACTGATCCATCCTTTTGAGCAGATCTTCGAGAGCGTCGAACCGGGCTTGCCAGAAACCGGCCATCTGGCTGGTCCAGTCGATCAACGGGGCGAGCGCATGCGGCTGCGCGCTGTAGTGCGTCTGCCGGCCTTCGTGACGGTCGCTCACGAGACCGGCCTGCTTCAGGACACCGAGATGCTTCGACACGGCCGGTTGCGACACGCCGGCATGCGCGGTCAGCGCGGCAACGGTCAGCTCGCCCTCCTCGCAGAGCCGCTCGAACAGCGCGCGGCGTGTCGGATCGGCAAGCGTTCTGAAAAGCAGGTCCTGCGCGTTCTGCATGTCGCTCGATTCATAACTCGTTGGTTATGGATCGAAGGATAGCGGCCGGACGGCGAGAGTCAAGGGGAATTTTCCTGGCTCGGGCAGCCCGTCGCGGCGGCATCGCGCCTCGAATGTTGGCGGGTATCGCGCATTCGAGCATTTGTTCTAATCGACGATCGCAGCGCACGAACCGAAAGCAAGCTGCAAGACTGCGCGGCGCGCTGTTCCACAGTTCGGGAAAGACCGCCGGCGCGTTACGCCCGTTCCTGTCTCTCTGTGGCGCCGCGTCGACGGTCGCGCACGGTGGACCACTTCGAATGACCACATAGTGCGACTCGGCGCGCGGCAACGCGCCGACGCCGGCCGTGCAGCGGCGCGCCCGCCGGCTCCGTCATCGTGCACATCCGTGCGTCGCAACGATCGACTCGTGCGTGAGAACGTCGCGCGTCGTCGTGCTACGCGGGTCGAACCGGTTCCTTTTCGCAAGGCCGCGAACCGGCGCGCGCGCGGCATAACGGACGCCCATGCGCCCGCCGATGTCAGAACTGACAGCTATGGAAACTGGCAGCTATCTGAATCGCATCGGCGCTCCTACGCTCGTCACCGCTCGCGACCCCAAAAGGGTCGGGGTTCCAGCAACGTCGTCTCTCCTCAAAAGGATGCCCGATGAAAAGGAACGTGCGCTTTGCCCTTCCCCTTCCGTCGCCCCGCCGCATCGCCTATGCGTGGCCGCTTCTCGTCGCGGCCGGCACCGCGCATGCGGCGACCGACTGGGTCGACACCCATACCAAGGCCTTTCTGACCGGCCCGCAGCTGATGGCGCGCAGCGCGGCCTCGTCGCTCGAACTGGCGGCCGGCGAGACGACCGACGTCGTCGTCAGCCTGAAGCTGCGCAACGCCGATCAGCTGAAGCAGCTCGCGCGCGACGTGAACCGTCCGGGCAGCGCCCACTATCGCCAGTATCTGACGCCCGAGCGGTTCCTCGCCGACTACGCGCCGACCGAAGCGCAGGTCAAGTCGGTCGTCGACTATCTGCGCAAGAGCGGCTTCGTGAACATCGAGGTCGCGCCGAACCGGCTGCTCGTCTCCGCGCGCGGCACGGCCGGCACCGTAAAGACCGCGTTCAACACGTCGCTCGTGCGCTTCCAGTACGCGGGCCGCTCCGGCTTCGCGAACGCATCGACGGCACAGGTGCCGCGCGCGCTCGGCGACGTCGTCGGTTCGGTGCTCGGGCTGCAGAACGTCGCGCGCGCGCATCCGATGCTGCGCATCGGCAACGTGTCGAAGCCGCAGACGCTCGCGGCCGGCACCGCGACCGGCCACTATCCGAAGGAATTCGCGGGCCTGTACAACGCGACCGGCGTGCCGACCGCAGCCGGCGTGACGGTCGGCATCATCACGATCGGCGGCGTGTCGCAGACGCTGCAGGACCTGAAGCGCTTCGCGTCGAGCAACGGCTACGCGACGGTCGCGACGCAGACGGTCAAGACCAACGGCACCGGCACGAGCGGCAGCTACGCCGACGACCCGGACGGTCAGGGCGAATGGGATCTCGACAGCCAGTCGATCGTCGGCGCGGCCGGCGGCCAGGTCGGCAAGCTCGTGTTCTACATGGCCGATCTGAACGCGCCCGGCAACACCGGCCTCACGCAAGCGTTCAACCGCGCGGTGTCGGACAACACGGCGAAAGTGATCAACGTGTCGCTCGGCTGGTGCGAGACCGACGCGAACGCGGACGGCACGCTCGATGCCGAGGAACAGATCTTCACGACGGCGGCCGCGCAGGGCCAGACGTTCTCCGTGTCGTCCGGCGACGAAGGCGTGTACGAATGCAACAACCGCGGCTATCCGGACGGCGCGAATTACACGGTGTCGTGGCCCGCCTCGTCGCCGCACGTGCTCGCGATCGGCGGCACGACGCTGTACACGACGTCTGCGGGCGCGTTCTCGAGCGAGACCGTCTGGAACGAGGGACTCGACAGCAACGGCAAGCTATGGGCAACCGGCGGCGGCGTCAGCACGCTGCTGCCCGCGCCGGCATGGCAGTCGGGCAGCAACCGCCGTTTGCCGGACGTGTCCTTCGATGCCGCGCAAAGCACCGGCGCGTATATCTACAACTACGGCCAGTTGCAGCAGATCGGCGGCACGAGTCTCGCCGCGCCGATCTTCACGGGCTTCTGGGCGCGGCTGCTCGCCGCGAACGGCACGGGGCTCGGCTTTCCGGCCGCGAACCTCTATCGTGCGATTCCGGCGAACCCGTCGCTCGTGCGCTACGACGTCGTGTCGGGCAACAACGGCTATCAGGGCTACGGCTACACCGCGGGCACCGGCTGGGACTACCCGACCGGCTTCGGCAGCCTGAACATCGCGAACCTCAACAAGCTGATCCAGTCGGGCGGCTTCTGAGCGACGCGCAGGCACGGGACGCGGCGCGCGCCTGCGCGTGCGCGCCGCACGACATTGCGGCTACTTCGGCACGCGCTCCGACGCGACGGCAACGCCGGCGCGATGCGAGCGCGCAAACAGCCGCAGTCCGCTCGCCACGCTCGCGGCGCAGGCGAACGCGGCACCGAGCACCAGCGCGAGCGTCGGCCCGCGATGTCCGGCAATGCCGAACGACAGCGCGACGAGCGCGGCGCCCGTCGCCTGCCCGATCAGGCGCGCGGTGCCGATGATGCCGCTCGCACCGCCGCTGCGTTCCGGCGGCGCGCTCGACATCAGCGCCTTCAGGTTCGGCGACTGGAAAAAGCCGAAGCCGGCGCCGCACAGCATCATTCGCCAGCCGATGTCGATCGCGCTCGGCGCGGCCGGCAACGCGGCAAGCGACGCCATCCCGGCGCCGAGCAACGCGAGTCCGATTGCACCGAGCAGCCCCGGCGGATAGCGATCGGACAGTCGTCCGGCGATCGGCGCGGCCAGCGCGACGACGGCCGACCACGGCGTCATCAGAAAACCCGTGTCGACCGCGCTGCGGTGCAGGACCGTCTCGAAGTAAAACGGCAGCGACACGAACGCGAGCCCTTGCGCCGCGAACGCGCAGACGGCGGTCACCGCGGACAGCGCGAACACGGGCCGGCGAAACAGGTCGACCGGCAGCATCGGCGCCGGGTGGCCGGCCTCCCGGCGAATCAACAGCGCGCCGAATGCGAGCGCGACGGCGGCGGCGGCGAGCACGACGCGCAGCGGGCCGCGCTGCGCGAATTCGCCGAGCGCAAAGATCAGCGCCGAGAACGCGATCACGTTGAACAGCGCGGCGAGCGGATCGAATGCATGCTTGCCGCGCGAGGCTTCCGGCAGCGACGGAATCGCGACGGCGAGCGCAAGCACGCCGAGCGGCACGTTGACCGCGAACAGCCACGGCCATGCGGCGGCGGAAAGTATCAGCGATGCGATCGTCGGCCCGACCGCGAACGACACGCCGACGACGAGCGCATTGAAGCCGACGCCGCGCCCGAGCCGATGCGCGGGAAACAGGTTGCGGATCAGCGCGATGTTGACGCTCATGATCGCGCTCGCGCCGAAGCCCTGCACGATACGCGCGGCGGTGAGCTGCGGCAGCGTCGACGCGAGCGCACAGCCGAGCGACGCGAGCGTAAACACGGCGAGACCGCCGACATACACGCGCTTGTGCCCGACGATGTCGCCGAGCGACGCGAACGGCAGCAACGTCGCGACCATCGCGAGCTGATACGCGTTGATGATCCATACCGAAGCGGCAGGCGACGCGTGCAGGTCGCTCGCGATCGCGGGCAATGCGGTGTTCGCGATCGCCGTATCGAGCGTCGCGAGCGCGACGGCGAGCAGCACGGCGGCCATCGCGCGCCAGTTGACGGCCGGTTCGGCGGCACCGGCGGGAGAAGCGAGTTCGGACACGATCGGTTCGGCAGACGGGCGACGCATGGCGTCGCGGATTGAGCGGCGCGACGTCGGGCCCGCGTTCCGGTGGAAGCAGCGGGACGCGCGGCGTCGCGGCCCGTATTGTTGCAGAGCCCGATCAAACGTGCAGGCGGCCGTGTCGCTCGTCAGCGAAACGAAAGAATCGCGAGCGATCGTGCCGCGATCGTGGCCGTTGCAGGCGCAACTGTCGTCGCGAGGTGCGGTGTGCTGCGGTGCCCGTTATGCGCGGCCGGCGCGTTCGCGCCGCAGAGAATTTGCGCCGCGCGCTGCGCCCGCGTCCCTCGCCTGTTCCGCGTTACGCCACCGCGCGCCGCGCCTGACG
>NZ_KV786800.1:6345-8829 GCF_001806955.1 Burkholderia sp. HMSC10F09 | reverse complement strand
CCGGCCGCCGCGGAACCGGCGGCACCGGTCGTCGCACGCGACGAGCGGCCCGCCGCCGCCAAACCTGCTGCCGCACCGGCGCGCGACACGGGCGCGACGACCAAGGCGCGCGGGCGCAAGACCGCCGAAGCCGAACTGCAGAAGCTGTTCGTCCTCGACACGAACGTGCTGATGCACGATCCGAGCAGCCTGTTCCGGTTCGAGGAACACGACGTCTATCTGCCGATGATGACGCTCGAGGAACTCGACAACCACAAGAAAGGGATGTCCGAAGTCGCGCGCAACGCGCGTCAGGTGAGCCGCACGCTCGATGCGCTCGTCGCCGACGCCGGGCCGATCTCGGCCGGCATTCCGCTGTCGCGCCTCGGCAATCGCGATGCGCTCGGCCGCCTGTACTTCCAGACCAAGCTCGCCGACATCGCGCCCGTCGAAGGGCTGCCCGAAGGCAAGGCCGACAACCAGATCCTCGGCGTCGTGCGCGCGCTGCAGCGCGATCGGCCCGATCGTCAGGTCGTGCTGGTGTCGAAAGACATCAACATGCGGATCAAGGCGCATGCGCTCGGCCTGCCCGCGGAAGACTACTTCAACGACCAGGTGCTCGAGGACAAGGATCTCCTCTACACCGGCGTACGCGAACTGCCGCAGGACTTCTGGACCCGCCATGCGAAAGGCATGGAGAGCTGGCAGGACACGAAGACGGGCACCACGTACTACCGCGTGACGGGCCCGCTCGTCGCGTCGATGCTCGTCAACGAGTTCGTCTATCTCGAGCCGCAGAACGGCGAGCCGACGTTCCATGCGATCGTGCGCGAGCTGAACGGCAAGACGGCGCTGCTGCAGACGCTGCGCGACTACAGCCACCACAAGAACAACGTGTGGGGCATCACGGCGCGCAACCGCGAGCAGAACTTCGCGCTGAACCTGCTGATGAACCCCGACATCGACTTCGTCACGCTGCTCGGCCAGGCCGGCACCGGCAAGACGCTCGTCGCGCTCGCGGCCGGCCTCGCGCAGGTGCTCGACGACAAGCGCTACAACGAGATCATCGTCACGCGCGCGACCGTGCCGGTCGGCGAGGACATCGGCTTTCTGCCGGGCACCGAGGAAGAGAAGATGCAGCCGTGGATGGGCGCCTTCGACGACAACCTCGAAGTGCTGCAGAAGACCGACGACGCAGCCGGCGAATGGGGTCGCGCCGCGACGCAGGAGCTGATCCGCTCGCGCCTGAAGGTCAAGAGCATGAACTTCATGCGCGGCCGCACGTTCGTCGACAAGTATCTGATCATCGACGAAGCGCAGAACCTGACACCGAAACAGATGAAGACGCTCGTCACGCGCGCGGGCCCCGGCACGAAGATCGTGTGCCTCGGCAACATCGCGCAGATCGACACGCCTTATCTGACCGAAGGCAGCTCGGGCCTCACCTACGTCGTCGATCGCTTCAAGGGCTGGGGCCACAGCGGCCACGTGACGCTCGCGCGCGGCGAACGCTCACGCCTCGCCGACTACGCGTCCGACATCCTCTGACGCACGGCGCCGGCCGCTCGGCCGGTTTCCGACGCCTGACGGCGCTCCGCTTCCGGAGCGCCGTTTTGTTTCGAGGGTCGGATTCGTCGATAACGCGCCGTTACGAAAACGACGACGATTTACGTGCGAAACTTCAAGTAAATTCTCAGGAATGGTTGCGCAAGCCCCGTCGGAGCGTCTACCATCGGGCCTATCCGTTGTCATACGAATCAGGGCGCGCCGCGCCCGTTGCGTCTTTCATGCTTCGAATCTGGGTTCCCGTCGCCGTCGTTTCGCTGCTTGCGGCCTGCTCCGGCGTGCCGCCGCAGACGGCATCGCGCTCGTCCGGCATGACGATCAAGACGCCGCGCGCGTTCCCGCCGCCCGCCAACTTCCCGAAATTCGTCGATCACAGCGTCGGCCAGGAAGAAATTTCGATCCAGGCGATGAGCCTCGTCGGCGTGCCGTATCGCTGGGGCGGCAACACGCCCGCGAGCGGCTTCGACTGCAGCGGGCTCGTGCGCTACGTGATGGACCGCGCGGCCGACGTGAACCTGCCGCGCACGACGGCCGACATGAGCAGCCGCGGCGTGTCGATCGAACCCGACCAGATCGCGCCCGGCGACCTGATCTTCTTCAACACGACCGGCCGCCCGCATTCGCATGTCGGCATCTATGTCGGCAAGCTGCGCTTCGTGAATGCGCCGTCGACGGGCGGCACCGTGCGGCTCGATTACCTGACCAATCCGTATTGGGCGAAGCGCTTCGACGGCATTCGCCGCGTCGCGCCCCCGCGCGCGAAGCCGACGCCGTTCGATGCGCCGACGTACGAAGCGCGGCGCGACGAGTCGCGCACGCCGGCGGCCGCTGTATCGGCGCCGACGCCGGCCGCTCCCGCACCCGTCGTGACGGCCGCGGCATCGCAGCCGCCGGCTTATGCGGCGACGCAAGCACCACGCGTATCGGCGGCACCGCCCG
>NZ_KV786800.1:0-6325 GCF_001806955.1 Burkholderia sp. HMSC10F09 | reverse complement strand
CACCGCCCGCGGCCGTCGCCGCGGCAGCCGCGCCCGTGTCGACTGTATCGACTGCGGCAGCCGCGCCTGCGGATCCCTACGAGCCGCCGCCGGCCCGCTTGTCCGCGGCCCGGCAACAGGCAGCGTCCGCGGGCGGCGACGCGATCGCCGCGACGTCGAACACGATGCCGGCCGGCACGCCGGAAGTCGGCACGCCGATTCCGACGACGGCGCTGACCGCCGCGGAAGCCGCCGCATTCGATGCCGAACCGCCGGCTGCCGCCGCGCCGTCGCGCAATAGCGAGCCGGCCGCCGTTCAGGTGCTGCGCGCGTCGACGCAGTCCGCGCCGGTCGGCGCCCGCACCGGCACGGCCGACGACCCGATCGCCCGCTTCGCGAACGGCAGCTACTGACGCCCTCGGGCCCGCATTCTCGATTCACGTACGTCGAGGGATGTCCACACCATCGTGGCGCGCGGTCCGCATTGAGCGGCTTAAGCCGCCATCGTTTCACCTGCTTCCCGATCGTATCGATGGCCGGCTTCCCTGCCGATTCATCGTCTACGACCGCCGCCGTGCTTCCCACACACGCGCGCTGCCGCACACAAAAAAAGCGCCGCAGCCTGTTCGGCATGCGGCGCCCTTTTCTCGAAGCGGCGACCGGATTGCGCGTCGGAATCAGAAGATCCGGTGCCCGAGCCACCAGCCGCCGGCGGCGATCAGCGCGGATGCGGGAATCGTCAGCACCCACGCCCACACGATGTTGCCGGCAACACCCCAGCGCACGGCCGACAGCTTCTGCGTCGCGCCGACACCGACGATCGCGCCGGTGATCGTGTGCGTCGTCGACACCGGAATGCCGAGGAACGACGCGACGAACAGCGTGATCGCACCGCCGCTCTCCGCACAGAAGCCGCCGACCGGCTTCAGCTTCGTGATCTTCTGGCCCATCGTACGCACGATGCGCCAGCCGCCGAACAGCGTGCCGAGGCCCATCGACAGATAGCAGGCGCCGATCACCCAGGCAGGCGGCGCATCGGACGTCGCCGACGCGTAGCCGGACGCGATCAGCAGCATCCAGATGATGCCGATCGTCTTCTGCGCGTCGTTGCCGCCGTGGCCGAGGCTATAGAGCCCGGCCGACAGCAGCTGCAGCCGGCGGAAGCGCCGGTCGACCTTGCTCGGTGCGGTACGGAAATACAGCCACGACACGCCGAGCATGAACAGCGAGCCGAGAATGAAGCCGAGCAGCGGCGAAATGAAGATGAACGCGACGGTCTTCATCAGCCCGTCGACATTCAGTGCGCTCCATCCCGATTTCGCGAGCGCGGAGCCGACCAGCCCGCCGATCAGCGCGTGCGACGAGCTCGACGGAATCCCGTAGTACCACGTGATCACGTTCCAGCCGATCGCACCGACCAGCGCGCCGAACACGACGTAGTGATCGACGATCTCCGGATCGATCGTGCCTTTGCCGACGGTCTGCGCGACTTTCAGGTGGAAGATGAAATACGCGATCACGTTGAAGGCCGCCGCGAACACGACGGCCTGCTGCGGCTTCAGCACCCCGGTCGACACGACGGTGGCGATCGAGTTCGCCGCGTCGTGGAAGCCGTTCATGAAGTCGAATACGAGCGCGACGAGCACCAGCGTCGCGACCATCCATAGGGCGAGTTGTATCGAATGCATCGTGATCCGCTCAGGCGTTTTCCAGCACGATGCCTTCGATGATGTTCGCGACGTCCTCGCACTTGTCGGTGATCTCCTCGAGCAGTTCGTAGATCGCCTTCAGCTTGATGAGCGTCTTCACGTCGTCTTCCTCGCGGAACAGCTTCGACATCGCCGCACGCAGCACGCGGTCGGCCTCGGACTCCCAGCGGTCGATTTCCTCGCACTGCTTGAGGATCTGCGCGGACTGCTTCATGTCGGACAGCAGCGCGACGGCCTGCTGAACGTGCTGCGCCGACTGCGTGACGATGTGCGCGAGCTGGCTCGCTTCCGACGTGACGGACTGCACGTCGTACAGCGACACGGCCGTCGCGACGTCTTCCATCAGGTCGAGGATGTCGTCCATCGTCGTGATCAGCTTGTGGATCTCGTCGCGATCGAGCGGCGTGATGAAGGTCTTGTGCAGCAGATCGATCGCTTCGTGCGTCAGCTTGTCGGCGGCTTTCTCCGCCGTCTGCACGTTTTGCTTGTGAATCTCGGCGTCGGCGAGATTGTCGATCAGCAGTTCGAGCTCGCGGCCACCGGAAACGATGTGCTTCGCGTGCGCATTGAAGAGTTCAAAGAACTTGCCCTCGGTGGGCATGAATCGACCGAACATGGGATTCCTGAGAGATTGTCAAACGACTGTCACGAAAACGGGCGACATTGTACCGTTTCCGCTGACGGCGCGACGCGCGCATGCGCGCGCGCCGGACGGGATACAACGTTTGGCTAAATAGGGGTTTACATCCGGCGTTACTCGCCGTAGAAGTTCTGCGCCCCTGCAAAGTTGTCGAACTTCGTGTATTGGCCCAGGAACGTGAGCCGAACGGGACCGATCGGGCCGTTACGCTGCTTGCCGATGATGATCTCGGCCGTCCCCTTGTCCGGGCTGTCCGGATTGTAGACTTCGTCGCGATAAATGAACAGGATCACGTCCGCGTCCTGTTCGATAGCGCCCGATTCGCGCAGGTCGGACATCACCGGGCGCTTGTTCGGACGCTGTTCGAGGCCGCGGTTCAGCTGCGACAGCGCGATCACCGGCACGTCGAGTTCCTTCGCGAGACTCTTCAGCGAGCGCGAGATTTCCGAGATTTCGGTGGCGCGGTTTTCGCCCTGCGACGAGCCCGACATCAGCTGCAGATAGTCGACGATGATCAGCCCGAGCTTGCCGCACTGCCGCGCGAGACGCCGCGCGCGCGAACGCAGTTCCATCGGGTTCAGGCCACCCGTCTCGTCGATGAACAGCTGCGCTTCGCTCATCTTCTGCACGGCGTGCGTCAGCTTCGGCCAATCCTCGTCGGTGAGGCGGCCCGTACGCATGCGGTGCTGATCGAGCCGGCCGATCGAGCCGAGCATCCGCATCACGAGCTGCGTGCCCGGCATTTCCATCGAGAACACCGCGACCGGCAGCCCGTACTCGACTGCGACGTATTCGCCAATGTTCATCGAGAACGCGGTCTTGCCCATCGACGGCCGCCCGGCGACGATGATCAGCTCGCCGCCGTGCATGCCCGACGTCATCCGGTCGAGATCGACGAAGCCGGTCGGCGTGCCGGTGACGTCGCTCGGGTTCGCGGTGTGATAAAGCGTGTCGATCCGCTCGACGACCTGCGTGAGCAGCGGACCGATCTCGAGAAAGCCCTGATTGCCGCGTGCGCCCTCTTCGGCGATCGAGAACACCTTCGCTTCGGCTTCGTCGAGCAGCTGGCGGACTTCCTTGCCCTGCGGATTGAACGCATCGGCCGAGATTTCGTCGGCGACCGACACGAGCCGGCGCAACACCGCACGGTCGCGCACGATCTCCGCATAGCGGCGGATGTTCGCCGCACTCGGCGTGTTCTGCGCGAGCGCGTTCAGATAGGCGAGGCCGCCGACTTCGTCGGCCTTGCCGGACGTCGTCAGCGCTTCGAACACCGTCACGACGTCGGCCGGACGCGTGGCGGCGATCAGCCGGCCGATATGCTCGAAGATGATCCGGTGGTCGTAACGATAGAAGTCGCTCTGCGACAGGAAATCGGCAATCCGGTCCCATGCCGCGTTGTCGAGCAACAGGCCGCCCAGCACCGACTGCTCGGCTTCGACCGAGTGCGGCGGGACTTTCAGCGATTCGATTTGTGGATCTTGCGGCGCGTTCATGGGTTGGGATTATCGCGAATTGCGGGCCGCGACGCCAGTTCGTCGCCGGCGATCGGCCAACAAAAAAGGCAGGCCCCGGTTGCCCGGGCGCCTGCCCCTGTCCGGGCGGCGTGTGCCGCCCGGCAAGTGTTGCGTACGCTTACGCGTGGTCGCCGATCACGTTGATCGTGACGTCGACGACGACGTCCGTATGCAGCGCGACCTGAACGCCGTGCTCGCCGATCATCTTCAGCGGGCCTTCCGGCATGCGAACCTGCGACTTCTCGACGTCGAAGCCGGCCTTCTTCAGCAGTTCCGCGACGTCCGCGTTCGTGACCGAGCCGAACAGACGGCCGTCCACGCCCGACTTCTGCGTGATTTCGAACGACTGGCCGTTCAGCTTCTCGCCGACAGCCTGCGAAGCCGCCAGCTTTTCAGCGGCGATCTTCTCGAGCTCTGCACGGCGCACTTCGAATTCGGCGATCGCTTCCTTCGTCGCACGGCGAGCCTTGCGGTTCGGGATCAGGAAGTTGCGAGCGTAACCGTCCTTGACCTTGACGATATCGCCGAGGTTGCCCAGATTGGCGACTTTTTCCAACAGAATGATTTGCATTCGAATTCTCCTTATTGCGTCGCCTGATTACGCCTTGTGCTGATCGGTGTACGGCAGCAGCGCGAGGAAGCGTGCGCGCTTGATTGCCGTGTCCAGCTGACGCTGATAGTGCGCCTTCGTACCCGTCAGACGCGCCGGCGTGATCTTGCCGTTTTCGCCGATGAAGTCCTTCAGCGTTTCCGTGTCCTTGTAGTCGATCTGCTCGACGCCGGCTGCCGTGAAGCGGCAGAACTTCTTGCGCTTGAAGAGCGGGTTTTGTTGCTGACGACGCTTGTCGAATTTCTTACCAGTGGGGCGGGCCATGTTCAGTCCTTTCCAATGTCCTGCAATGCTGTGATGTGAAACACCAAGGTTCGCGCGTTGCGGCTTTTCTTTGCCAGGAAGCCCGTGAACAGCGTCTCGACGCCGAGTTCACATTGCTCCAGCCTGCCGCTCGCGTCGCCGGCCGCCACCGCCTCGATCGTCATTTCGACCTGACGGGGAATGCCTGCTTCGACGACTTCCGTGCGGTGCTGCAACGTCGCGCTCGCGATCGGAACGCCGGCGGGCGTGTATCGCACCGCTGCGCGCTCGACGACGCTTGCCGTCAATTGCAACCTGTTCACGTGAGTGGCGTGCTCCTTGGTGGCTTAATCGAGACGAGCTTAAGCCTGCGCTTCGGTCGGCTGAGCGGCAGCCGCCTTCTTGGCTTCTTCGCGCTGAACTTCCTTCATCATCGGCGACGGGCCGGTTTCGGCCTTCTTCATCTTGACGATGAGGTGACGCAGCACGGCGTCGTTGAACTTGAATGCGTGTTCGAGTTCGTCGAGCGTCGTCTGGTCGCACTCGATGTTCATGCAGACGTAGTGAGCCTTCGCGAGTTTCTCGATCATGTAGGCCAGCTGGCGACGGCCCCAGTCTTCGACACGGTGGATCTGGCCGCCGTGCGAGGTGATCGTGGTCTTGTAACGCTCGATCATCGCGGGCACTTGCTCGCTCTGATCGGGGTGCACGATGAAGACGATTTCGTAATGACGCATTACACACTCCTTGTGGATAGAAGCCACCCGGGCGTCTGAACCGGTGTGGCAAGTGAGAAGCCGAAGATTCTAACCCGGATACGCGCCGCGTGCAATGCCGATCGACGATTTGCCGCCCGATTCGGCCGTGTTTTCAATCACTTGAGCGGCTGCCGTGCCGCGCGGCGCTCGCGGCGCGCGTGCGTTCTGGAATATCGGGACGGAGCGCGGCGTGCGTCGGTGCCGGGCTGCGTCGGCGCCGGGCTGCGGCGGTGCCGGGCTCCGGCGGTGCCGGGCTCCGGCGCGGGCGGGATGGTCGGGTGTCCGTCGTTCACCGCCCCGCCGCCTCGCCAACCGGCGTCATTGTTCGCCGCCGGCCGCGCCGATGCGCGCCGATAGCGCTGCCCGGAACGCCGCGAGCGCCGACGGCTCCGCGTCCGTCACGGCCCACCAGGTCATGCCGGCCGCCGTCCAGCGATCGACCGCGTAGCCCTGCGACACGGTCGTGTACGGTGCGGTGCGTCCGTCGCCCGCCGGCGACACGTAGATGTCGATCACGTGCTGCCGGTAGCGGTACACGAGCACCGCGACGCGCCGTCGGTCGACATAGTCGAGCCGACCGCCGACGAGCACGAAGCCGTTCGCACTGAGATCCTCGACCGGCGGCGCGTAGTCGAGCCGCCCATTGAACCACGGCTTGACCGTGTGCCGATCGGTCGAGATCACGTCGATATCGCGCGCCGACAACCCCGCGCGCACGTGGCTCGCGACCAGTTCGTCGACCGTGCGGTCGGTCGCTGCGCGATGCGCGGACATCGCGATGCCGCCCGCTGCCGCCAGCGCGACGACGAGCGCAACGCCCCAGCCGAGCCCCGGCAGCGCCGGCGCGCGCGTGCCGGATGCCGCGGCAG
>NZ_KV786799.1:0-32183 GCF_001806955.1 Burkholderia sp. HMSC10F09 | reverse complement strand
CGGGCGCGGCGGCGCCCGGCGCGACGGCGCCCGGCGCAACGGCGCCCGGCGCGACGTAGTACCCCGAACGTTCGCGCGCGCGAATCAGGCCCCACTGTTCGAGCAGGTAGTACGCGCGAAACACGGTGGACTGGCTGACGCCGTGCTGCGCGATGATCTGCCGCAGCGAGGGCAGCCGCGTGCCGGCGGCGAGGTTGCCGTGGCGGATTTCGTCGGCGATCGTATGCGCGAGGGTTTCGTAGCGTTTCATCGGGCTGGGCAGGCGGCGGTGCCGCCGAGCGGGCCCAGGGAAAGGCCGCGCCGGCGAGCGCGAGCCATTGTCCGATGCGTGCGCGGAAAAGGAAAGCGACGCGGCGACGCGCGGGCGGCCCATCCCCGCCGCGCGCCGCCGGCCTCACGCATTAAGCCGCGTTCGGCTCCGCGTTGCGCGCGGCTGCGCGATCGCGCGGGACCGGCAGCGGCTCGACCTTGCCGACGATGAACAGGTAGGACAGCGCACCGACCACGCAGAGCGCGCCGGCCACCGCGAGCGGCACGACGAACGAGCCCTTGGTCAGCGACAGCATCACGCCGGTGAACGTCGTGATGAAGATTCCCGCGAGATTGCCCGCGAAGTTCTGGATGCCGCCGAGCGACGCGACGTGTGCGGGCGTCGGCGCGACTTCGCCGACGAGCGTCCACACGTTCGCACCCGCGAACGACAGGCTCGCATAGGCTAGCGCGAACAGCGCGAGGCATACCCACACGTTGTCGACGAACGCGGACAGCGCGATCGACGACGACAGCAGCATCCCGAGCACGAGACAGGTCTTGCGCGCGGCGGTCGCGCTCCAGCCGCGACGGAACAGGCTGTCCGACACGTAGCCGCCGAGCCAGCCGCCCGGAATCGCGAGCAGCGCGGGCAGCATGCCCCAGGTGCCGAGCGACGCGAGCGAGAAGCCGCGCGACTGCAGCAGATAGCTCGGGAACCACGTGATGAAGAAGTAGATCGCGAAGTTCAGGCAGAACAGGCCGATCATCATGCCCCACACGGTGCGGTAGCGGAACAGGTCGAGCCACGACACGGTCGGCAGGTCGGCCGTGTCGGCGACGGCCGGTGCGCCGCGCTGCGCAAGCAGCGCGTCGACCGCATCGGGCGCGATGTGGCGGTAGCGTTCCGGGTCGCGATAGACGAACCACCATGCAGCGGTCCACACGATGCCGATCGCGCCGGTGACCGCGAACGAGCCGCGCCAGCCGACGATCGAGATCAGCCATGCGACGAGCGGCAGCGACAGCGCGGAGCCGACGCGCGAGCCGCTGTCGAAGATGCTGCTCGCGAGGCCGCGTTCGCTGCGCGGGAACCAGTTGAACGCGACCTTCGCGAACGACGGGATCGCGGCCGCTTCGCCGACGCCGAGCATCAGCCGCACGCCGACGAGCTGGGCAAGCCCGCGCGCCGCGCCGGTCGCGACCGTAAACAGCGACCACCAGCCGACCGCGAGCGCGAGGCTCACGCGTACGCCGACCTTGTCGATGAACCAGCCGGCCGGCAGCTGCAGAAACGCGTAAGTCCAGAAGAAGGCGCTGAGCACGAGACCCATGCCGACCGCGTCGAGGCCGAGATCCGCGCGTATGCTGGGCGCCGCGATCGCGAGGTTCGCGCGATCGATGAAGTTGATGACGTTGGCCAGAAAGCACATCAGGATCATGGCCCATCGGATGCGTGGCATGAGGTGTCTCCGCGCGGAATGTCGTGGCGGGCGACCGGCGATCCGCGGCGCCGGCCGCCTCGAAGGCGATGACGGTTACGCCGGCTGCGGCGCGCGGTCGAATTTCGCGAGCGCTTCCCACAGTCCGTTCAGATAGACCGCGCCGAGCGCGCGATCGTAGAGGCCGTAGCCGGGCTTGCCGGTCTCGCCCCAGATCATCCGGCCGTGATCGGGCCGCACGTAGCCGGTGAAGCCCGTGTCGTGATACGCCTTCACGATCGCGGCGATGTCGAGCGATCCGCAGCTCGACAGGTGCGCCGTCTCCTCGAAATTGCCGGCCGCGTCGACCTTCACGTTACGGATGTGCGCGAAGTGGATGCGACCCATCGCGCCGAACTCGCGCACCAGCGCCTCGACGTCGTTCTGCGGGCCCGCGCCGAGCGAGCCCGAGCAGAGCGTGAGGCCGTTCGCGGGCGTGTCGACGATGCGCAGGATCCGCGCGAGATCGTCGCGGTCCTTCACGATGCGCGGCAGCCCGAAGATCGGACGTGGCGGATCGTCGGGGTGGATCGCCATCTTGACGCCTGCTTCTTCGGCGACCGGGATCACGGCCTTCAGGAAGTATTCGAGATTCGCCCACAGCGCGGCTTCGTCGACGTCGCGATACTCGGCGAGCAGCGCCTGCAGCGCATCGGGCCCGTAGCTCGTGTCCCAGCCCGGCAGCGCGATGCCGGCGCTCGGGTCGATCCGCTCGACCGCCTCGGTGCTGAATGCGAGACACGTCGAGCCGTCGTCGAGCGTCTTCGACAGCTCGGTGCGCGTCCAGTCGAACACCGGCATGAAGTTGTAGCAGACGACGCGCACGCCGGCCGCGCCGAGATGGCGGATCGTCTGACGGTAGTTGTCGATCAGCCGGTCGCGGCTCGGCTTGCCGAGCTTGATGTCCTCGTGGACGGGCACCGACTCGACGACCTCGAAGCGCAGCCCGGCACGCTCGATCGTCGCCTTCAGCGCGTCGATCTTCTGCGCGGGCCACACTTCGCCGACCGGTTCGTCGTAGATCGCGGACACGATATGCGTGACGCCGGGAATCTGACGGATGTACTGCAGCGAGACCGGATCGGACTCGCCGTACCAGCGGAAAGACATCTTCACGGGAGCGGCTCCTGATGGGCGGTGAGGGATGAGCGACGGGCGGCCGCGACCGGCGCGACCTTCGTCGTCGGTGAGCGCATTATGATTGGTATGCCAATCTGGCGGGATAGTGGTTTACCAGTTGTCCGGCCAAATCCGCGATCGCATAGGGCGCCGACGCCGTGGATTCCCACATGATGAGAACCGACGCGAGTAGGGTGGCAGCGAAAATTGGTGTACCATTTTCGCGACCCGGCGCCGCGACGATGCCGGCCCGCCCGTGACGAGCCTTCGATGACCGATCTTTCCAGCCTGCCCACTTCCCGCGATACCGATGCCGCCGACCGTTCCTATATCGGTCTCGCACGGCAGATTCACGCGACGATCGCGTCCGGCGCGCTCGAAGCGGGCGCGCGGCTGCCGTCCGAGCGCAGCCTGGCCGACCAGTTCGGCGTGAGCCGCACGCAGGTGCGCGAGGCGATCATTGCGCTCGAGGTGCAGGGCATCGTCGAGGTGCGCGTCGGCTCGGGGATCTACGTGTCGGCGGCGGATGCCGCGCGGCCCGTCTCGTTCGAGCTGCCGCGCGGACCGGGGCCGATCGAGACGCTGCGCGCGCGCGGGCTGATCGAGGCGGAGGTCGCGGCGCTCGCGGCGACCGAGCGCAAGGACGCGGATCTCGACCGGCTGTTTTTCTCGTTGACGACGATGCGCGAGCAGATGGGCGACAAGGCCGCCTACCACGCGGCCGACCGCCAGTTTCATCTGCGCATTGCCGAATCCACGGGCAATACGGTGCTGCTGCATATGGTCACGGCCATGTGGGACTGTGCGCGCAGCGATCCTCTGTGGGACAAGATCGAGCAGCACTTTCATTCGCCCGCATTGCGCGAGGCGTCGCAGGAAGATCACCAGCGAATCTTCTCGGCGATCATGGCGCGCGATGCGGATGGCGCGCGCGACGCGATGCGTGCACATCTGTCGCGCGTGATCGCGGAATTTACGCAGGCGTGGCGTTAGCGCGGCGTCGACGTCGCTTGGGTGCGGGACGCTGTGCCGCTGTCGGACCTCGCCGCCCTCGACCGGCGGCCGGTCATGCGCCCGCTCCGCCCGTACGATTGAACGATCAGAGGAATGCGTGCGGCCGTCGCCATGCACCGCGCGATGCGTTAGCGCTCGATGCGTGCGCAACGTTCGGAGGCGCTCGCTCGCGCGTGGGTCCGTGGCGGTGTCCGATGCGGTGTCCGATCCCGACCGTATCGGGCGCCGTGTCGTGCGGCTTGTTCCGATTGCGCGGCCGTGCTTTTTATGGTGTCGTTTGCGCATATCGCATCGACTCGAAAAAAGGACAGTCGAATGCAGCCGAGCGATTCAAGCGGGGATCCATTGATCAGCAGAATCGGCGTGCGTTCGCCTGAACGCGGCGCGGCGCGTCGCGTGTTCGTCAAGCTGGCGCTCGGCTTGCTGTGCCCGCCGATCGTCGCGTTCTCCGCCGAAGCTGCGAACCGCAACGTGCTGCGCGTGCTCGCGTGGCCGGGCTACGCCGATCGCGACGCGGTCGCCGCATTCGAAGCGCAGTTCGGGGCGCGCGTCGAAGTGACGTTCGTCGATTCCGACGAAGCGTTGTGGGCACGCATGCATAGCGCGTCGCCGCCGCCGTACGACGTGCTCGCCGCGAACACGGCCGAGATCCAGCGTTATGCGCGCGGCAAGCTGCTCGCGCCGATCGACCTGTCGCGCATTCCGAACCGCCGGCGGCAACTGCCGGCGTTTCAGCAACTCGCCGCGATCGGCGGGCTGGCGCAGGGCGATGCGGTCTACGGGATTCCGTTCACGTATTCGTCGATGGGCGTGATCTACGATCGCCGGCAGGTGCCTGCCGCACCGCGTTCGATGCTCGCATTGTGGGATCGCCGCTATCGCGGCAAGGTGCTCGACTTCAACAGCGCGCAGCACAATTTCTCGTTCACCGCGCTCGCGCTCGGCTATCGCGATCCGTTTCGGCTGACGCCTGCGCAGACGCTCGTCGTCGCGCGCAAGCTGGTCGACCTGCGCCGCAATCTGCTCACCTACTACACGCTTCCTGAAGAAGCGACCGCGCTCTTCATCGAACATCGCGCGGCGCTGATGTTCGGCAACTACGGCACGCAGCAGGTGCAGCTGCTGCGCCGCGCCGGCGCGGACGTCGGCTATGCGATTCCGGACGAAGGCGCGCTCGCGTGGCTCGACTGCTGGGCCGTCACGCGCGGTGCCGACCGGCCGGACCTCGCGTTCGCGTGGATCAACTACATGCTCGAACCCGCGATCGGCGCGCTGCTCACCGAACGCCAGGGACTCGCGAACACGCTCGCCCCGCCGCTCGGCGCGGACGTCGCCGGACAGCATCTGGTATGGATACAGCCCGTCGAGAACATCGCCCGACGCGAGGCGCTGTGGAGCCGCATCGTATCGGGCGACCGACCGGAACGCTTCCGCACATGATCCGACTCGGGCTCACCTCGAAGCTGTCGATCCTGTTCGCGTGCATCGGCGTGATCGCATCCGGCTCGACCGGCTACTACACGTATCGCGCGAACCGCACGATGCTGGCGCAGGAAGCGCAGCACAGCCTGCTGATGTCGACGCACCTGCTCGCGCAGCGCTTCACGAGCGCGCTCGCGGACGTGGCCGCCGATGCGCTCGTGCTCGCGCAGTTGCCGTCGTCGGTCGGCATCGCGCGCGGCGAGGGGCGCGTCGCGGCGCGGCGCGCTCGGCTCGAGCAGGTGTACCGCAGCTTCATGGCGAATCATCCCGAGTATCTGCAGATTCGTCTGATCGAACGCGGGCATTTCGGGCTCGAGCGGATCCGCGTCGATCGCGATGCGAACGGCATCGTCGTGCTGCCGGAAAGCGCGTTTCAGGAGAAGGGACAGTTTTCCTACGTGTTCGACACGCTCGCGACGGCACCCGGGCATATTTACGTGTCGCCGATCGCGATCAATCACGAAACCGGCTCGCATGCGGCCGAAGGATTGCCGATCCTGCGCGTCGGCACGCCGGTCGTCGATGCGCGCGGGCAAACGGTCGGCGCGCTCGTCGTCGATATCGAACTGTCGCGTGTGTTCGAGCGTCTCGAACGCGATCTGCCCGAAGACTATGCGGTCTATCTCGCGAACGAGTGGGGCGACTTCCTCGTCCATCCCGACCCGTCGCAGACCTTCGGCTTCGACCGCGGCCGGCGCGTGGTGATGCAGGACAGCTTCCCGGCGACGCGCGCGCTGTTCGACGGTGCGCGCACCAACGTGTCGCTCAGCGATCTCGCGCAGCGCGACGCGTCGGCGGGCCGCATGCACGCGTTCGTGCGCACGCCGTTCGGCACCGATGAAGGGAATCGCTTCGTCGTGCTCGGCCTCGCGCGGCCGCTGACCGACGTACTGACGCCGGCCGACCGGCTCGGCGATCGCATCGTGCGGATGGTGCTCGTCTCGAGCGTGTTCGCCGGGATCCTCGCGATCCTGTTCGCGCGCGCGATCACGCGGCCGCTGCAGGCGCTGGCGCGCGCGGCGACGCACGTATTCGACGAGCCGGCTGCCGAGCGGCTGCCGGTCGCGCGCACCGACGAAATCGGCGTGCTCGCGCGCTGCTTCGATGCGATGCGCGACGAGATCCGCACGCAGGTCGCGATGCTGCGCGCGAAGCAGCGGGAGCTCGCGCATCTGGCCGGTCACGATCCGCTGACCGGGCTGCCGAACCGCATGCTGTTCATGGAGCGCCTCGATGCGGCGATCCGCCATGCGGCCGCGGTCGATGCGGCGCTCGCGGTGATGTTCGTCGATCTGAACCGCTTCAAGCAGATCAACGATCAGCACGGGCACTCGGTCGGCGACCGGATGCTCGCGCTGGTCGCGAAGCGCTTGAGCCAGGTGCTGCGCAGCGGCGACATGGTCGCGCGGCTCGGCGGCGACGAATTCGTCGTGCTGATCTCGGACCTGCGCTCGCCCGCCGTGATCGCCGACGTCGCGTCGCGGATCCAGCGCGTGATGGCCGCCGAGCTCGAGCTCGGCGAGCGCCGCATGGCGGTGGGCGCGAGCATCGGCGTCAGCGAATACCCGGCGGACGGCGCCTCGGCCGAGGAACTGCTGATGAAGGCCGATGCGGCGATGTATGCGGCGAAGGCGAGCGGGCAGAGCGCATGCGTGCGCTATCGCGAACTGCTCGGTGCGATTCAGCCGGCCGAGGCGAGTGCAACGGCCGGCGCGAGCGCTCCGGCCGACGCGAGCGCAGCACACGGTGCGAGTGCGGCCGACGACGCGATTGCACAGGACGACGGTGCGGCCACCGGCGCACCGGACGTGCCGACAACGCGCGGCGGCGCGAGCGTCGCGCGGATCGGCGCGACGCTCACGCGCCTCGACGACGTGCGCAGTGCGCGGCGCGACGGAAACTGACGGGATGGCGCCGTATCGGCAACGGACGATGCGACGCTGGCCGGCGAGCGCTACGCTGACGGCGCTTGCTCCGCGCCGGTGCTGCGCGACCGTGCGCCGGACAAACGACGAGCCCGTCGCAGGGACGGGCTCGTTGCATCTGCGGCGCCGCGTGCGCGGCGCGCGAGGCGCGGCTTAGTGGCCGAAGTAGACCGAGTCGCGCGGGTTCTGCACCTTCGCGGCCGGCGCGCCGCCCTGGACGACCGGCGCCGGCTGGACGCCGTAGCCGCTGTTGTCGGCCTGGGCGTTCACGCGCGCTTGCGCGGCGAGGATGTCGGCCGGGTAGTGCGGGCTGGCCTGGCTCGGCTTGTAGCCGGCTTGTTCGAGCTGCACGAGTTCGTTGCGGACCTGCGCACGCGTCACGGTGCTTTGCGCGAAAGCGCCGAACGAAGCGGACAGGGCGGTGGCGGCAGCGACTGCATAAACGAGCGATTTCATGATGACCTCCGATGTTGTATTGGCTTTCCGCGTTCGACACCATGTCGTCAGCGGTTGATTACATCGTAGGCGTCGGGTGACTTAGGGTAAACGTGGATTTGGACGAAAGATCCTTGTCTGCAACGCAACAATTTCGGGATAAAGCGATCCGTCCCCATGACGTATTGCAGACCGTGCAAGGGCGTGGCGCGCGGGCGGCCGCATGGTTAGGCGTCGTGCATGCGGTGGGGCGCTTTCTCCGGCGCCGGAGCCGGATCGGCCCCAGCGGCTGCAAGGGGTCAGACGCTGTCCGCGTCGTCGATTTCCTTGCGCTCGCGGCGTTCTTCGTTGCCGCGCCGTGCGCGCAGGCGCTGGCGCGACAGCACGGCGATCACCTGCTGGGTCGGCGCGCCGGACGGAATTTCGTTGCGGATGCGATCGGGCACCATCGGCAGCCCTGCGCGCTGCCGGCGCAGCGCCTTCGCGATTGCACGCCGGCATTCGTCGCCGTGGCAATCCCATTCATCGCGGATTCGGTGGCAGTAGCGGCATTGTTCCATCGAGACAGTCTAACGCGTGTCGGCGCAACGCTGCCGACACCGCCGCGTGCCGCGCCGACTGGCCGGCCGCCGGCCGCGCGCGAGGCGCGGCAGGCGGCGCGGCGAGCGGGCGCGCGTCAGCGATCGCGCCGCTTCTTCGTCAGCTGGATCGTCTCGAACAGTTCGTATTGCGCGGTCGGGTGCTGATCGGCGCCGGGCGCGTGGTAGTAGCGCATCGTGATCGTCGTGTGTCCGCCCGGCTCGCCGGGATCGTGATCGAACACCGCGATGCCGTAGCCGGTCCCCGTGTCGCGCCGCGCGGACCATATCGCGTCCTCGAGCGCATCGGCCCCCGCGCGCACGAACGTGTTCGGCGCCGTGCCCGGCACCGGTCGATTCGGCTTCGTGAAGACCTTCGCCTGCGCATAACCGGTCGCCGGGTTTTCGCCGTACACGTCGAGCGGCGCGCTCGTGCCGCCGCCGCCGAGAATCAGGTGAATCGTCCCGTGGCTCGTGTCGAACTGGCTGCGATCCGGATCGGTCGGCCCGACCGGCCGCGGCTGCAGCGTGTCGACCACTTCGCCCGTCTTCGCATCGACGCCCGCGCGGTGATTGCAGCCGCGTACCGGGAAGCTGCGCTCGTAGTCGTGATCGTGACCGCACAGCACGAGATCGACGCCGTAGCGGTCGAACAGCGGCAGCCAGGCTTCGCGGATGCCCTTGTCCGACCCGTTGCCCGTCTTCGACGAACTCAGCGCGTCCTGGTGCATTTGCACGACGATCCAGTCGATCCCGTCGTCGTGCGACGCGTGACGCAGCGTGCGCTCGAGCCAGCGCGTCTGCTCGCCCTGGCTGTAGCCGCGCACGTAGAACGACGTGCCGGGCGCGATCGGCGGGCGGCCGGTGCTCGCGGCCGGCACCAGTGGGTCCGGCCCGGCGACGAACGCGGCCGCGTCCTGATAGACGACGTCGTCCGCATCGAGCGAGATGAACAGCACCGAGCTCACGCGGAAGCTGTACCAGCGCCCCGGAAAGCGCGTGCCGTTGTCGGGCAGCGTATAGCGCGCGAGATACGAGTCGAGCCCCTGCGGGCCGTTGTTGAACTCGATCTCGTGATTGCCGGGGCACGGCATCCACGGACGATTCGCGGCCGACGTCTGGTTGTTGTTGCCGAAGTCGCGCCATACGTCGGGCTGATGCGCCGGGTTCAGGTTCGCGTAGCAGAGGTCGCCGTTCAGCAGATGGAACAGCGGCTGGAACTGCTCGACCGCCTGCACCGCGAAGCGGCTCTGCGGCGACGACAGCACCCAGGCGCCGTTCGGCGTCGCGAGGTCGCCGTAGCTCGTGAAGCGGAACGGCGCGCGTCCGCGCGGCGCCGTCGTAAACGCCGCGGCGAACGGCTGCGCGGCGTTGCTGTCGTTGTCGGCCGTGACTTCGTAGCGATAGCGCGTGTTCGGCTTCAGCCCGTGCACGCGTGCGTGGTACGTGAACACGGTGTCGCCGTTCAGCCCGTCCGTATACAGGCGCTGCACGCCGTGCACGGTGCGCGGCGGCTCGCCGTCGGCGACGATGCGTGCGCGCGGATTGACGGCCGGTGCGAGCGATGCCCACGAGATCACGACTTCCGACGTCGGGTCGCTGCCCCACGTCAGGTGGATCTGTTCGGGCGTGCCGTCCGGATTCGCGGCGGCGGCCTTGCCGGCGGCCGCGAGTCCGCCTGCGGCGGTCGCGAAGCCGGACACGCCGGCGAGTTTCAGAAAGCCGCGGCGCGACACGGAGGCGGCCGGCTCGTTCGGCGGAAGCGAGGAAGGGTCGTGGTTCGACATGATCGTTCTGGGTTGGGCACGAGGATGCGCAAGCACGCGGCCGCGCGAGCGTGCGCGCGGCCGGAGCACGAGCCGGAAACGAGCGGGATCCCGGTGACGCGCATTGTCGGCGCACAGTTTTGCCGCGATGTGACAGCCTCGCGGCACGCGCCGTCTACCAGTCGATGCGGTGCTTTTCCTCGGTTTCGCGATGTCGCCAGTCGTCGTCCGCGTGCAGGTATTGGCTCGTCGTCGTCAGCGACACGTGGCCGAGGTTGTCGCGCACGAGCCGCAGGTCGACGCGTCCGTCCGCCATGTGCGAGCCGGCGCTGTGACGCAGCCAGTGAGCCGACGCCTGTTCGAGCACGCGCGCTTGTTCGGCGCCGGCGTCGCCTTGCGTGCGCAGGCGGTCGGCCGCGTGGCGGAACACCTGCTTGACGATCCGGTGCAGCGCCGCGCGCGTGAGCGGCCGGCGCGCCTGGCCGAACGGCAGTACGAGCGGCGTGTCTTCGTCGGCGACGGGCAGCGGTGCGAGACCGTGCGCGCGCCGGTAGCGCGCGAGCTCCGTCATCAGTTCGTCGGTCGCCGGCACGAGCCGGCGGCGGCCGCCTTTGCCCGTCACGTCGAGCCACCAGCGATCGCGTCCGCTCGCATCGCGCCGGCAGAAGAACCGGCCCATCGTCGTCTCGGCGGCTTCGGTGATGCGCAGCCCGCCGAGATACAGCAGCGTGAAGACCCAGCGCGCGCGATCCGCATGGAACGACGCGCGCGCATCGTCGCGCGGCAGCGCGGCGATCGCGTCCTTCACTGCCTGCCAGAGCGGCGGCCCGAGATGGCGTGTGATGCGAGGCGCGGGGCGCCGCTGTCGTTGTCGCGACAGCGCGAGCGGATTGCCGGCCAAATAGCCGGCCTGCACGAGCCACGAGAACATCGCGTTCAGGATCACCATCGCCTGACGCTGGCTCGCCGGCGACAGCGGTCCATAGAACGGGCGCCAGCGCGGGTCGCCGCGCGGATGCTTGCGGCCGCCGTTCGCGCACCAGACGTCGGCGGGCGCGGGCGCGAGCAGAAACTGCCGATACGCGACGAGATCCTCGTGCGTCAGCGACGACAGCGGCTTGCCGCATGCGATCACGGCCCACAGCAGCAGGCGTTCGGCTTCCTTGCGATAGTTCTGGAAGGTCGTCGGCGTATCGACGAAACGCGCCAGCCACGCGCGCACCGCGTCGAGATCGTTCGTCGCCGCGATCTGCGCACGCGCGCCGGTCGCGCGGTTCGCGCCCGTGCGCCCGTCGAGCGCGGCCGGCACGGTCAGCGTGTCGATCGGCAGCGGGCGCAGCGCACGGTCGGGCGGGACGGGTGAAGTCATATGAAGCGATGAGGGCGCGGCGGATGAAACGGCGAACGTCGCGATCGCGATCGCCATCGTCGTCGGATGCACGCGCGGCCGCGTCGATCGGGAAGCGCCGATGGTACACGATGCACGCGCGGCCGGCGATCCGCGATGACGGCTGCGGCGCGTCGTATGGCATCGATGGCGCAGCGAGCGGACCGACGCATGCGCACCGCGTGTCGACGTTGCGCGAAGGACCGCGATGCGGCACGTTCGACGTCGATCGATGAACGATCGGGCGCGGCACTCGTCTAACTGCGCCTTTTGCTTTTGGAGGAACACCCGATGATTCGACACTCCCGCCTGCTGTTCGGCGCGCTCGCGCTTGCCGCCGGCGCGCTGCTGACCGGCTGCCAGACCGGCGCGGCGACGACTGCCGCGGCCGCGCGTGCCGATGAGGACCGACCCGTCACGAAAACCGTCTACGTCGCGCCGCAGACCGTGCGCTGCACCGGCGTCGCGCCGATGGACTGCCTGCAGGTGCGCAGCGACCCGAACGCGCCGTGGACGTTGTGGTATGCCGGTATCGAAGGCTTCGCGTATCAGCCCGGATACACGTACACGCTGCAGATCGACGAATATCGCGTCGCGCAGCCGCCGGCGGACCGCTCGTCGATCCGCTGGGTGCTCAAGCGCGTCATCGAGCGACGGCCCGCGAACTGAACGCGGCCGGGGCGTGCCGCGCGCGTCACGCGGCGGGCCGCGACGTCGCGGGACGCGGCACGGCCGGCGTATCGATGCGCCGAAACACGAGCGACGACAGCAGCGTGACCGCGCCCATGCAGACGAACGCGAGCATGAAGCCGCTCGCGGTCGAGCCGAGGCGCGCGGCGAACAGGTTGATCAGTCCGCCGCCGATCGATACGCCGAGACCCATCGCGAGCATCTGCATCATCGTGAAGAGGCTGTTGCCGCTCGCCGCATCGGCGTGCGACAGCCCCTTGAGCGTCACGCTGTTCATCGCCGCGAACTGCATCGAGTTCGCCGCGCCGAACACGACGAGCAGCGCGATCTCGAGCACGGGCGCCGGCCGCGCGGACACCAGCGCAAAGCCGGCGATCGCGCTGCCGACGATGCCCGTATTCACGACGAGAAACGCCGCGTAGCCGAAACGCCGGACGAGCGGTGCGATCCAGCGCTTCGCGACGACGCCCGCGATCGCGGCAGGCAGCATCATCATCCCCGATTGCAACGGCGTGTAGCCGAGCTGCACCTGCATCAGCAGCGGCAGCATGAACGGCAGCGCGCTCGTGCCGATCCGGCACAGCAGATTGCCGAGCAGCCCCGCACCGAAATTGGGCTCGCGAAACAGCCCGAGGCGGAACAGCGGCTGCGCGCGCCGGCGCGCATGCGGCAGATAGGCGAGCGCGCTGGCAAGCCCGACTACGGCGAGCGCAGTCGCCCACGCACCGCGCTGCGAGGCCATCGGCGGGTCGATCGCGAGCGACAGCGCTACCATCGCGACGGACAGCAGCGCACAGCCGATGAAGTCGAACGGCGGCGGCTGCGTCGCCTGGTCGTGCGGCAGAAAGCGCTGCACGGCGACGAGGCCGATCGCGCCGACCGGCACGTTGACGATGAATACCCAGTGCCACGAGATCGCCTGCGTGAGCCAGCCGCCGAGCGTCGGTCCGACGATCGGCCCGAGCTGCGCCGCGATCGAGACGAACGCGAGCGCCGATACGTATTGTTCGCCCGGCACGCGGCGCAGCACCGCGAGCCGGCCGATCGGCAGCAGCATCGAGCCGCCGACCCCCTGCAACGCGCGCGCCGCGACGAGCTGACCGAGCGTATGCGATGCCGCGCATCCGATCGACGCAAGCACGAACACGAAGATCGCGAGCGAAAACACGCGGCGCGTGCCGAAGCGGTCCGCGAGCCAGCCGGACGCCGGCGTCAGCATCGCCATCGTCAGCGTATAGACGACCACGACCGGCTGCATCGCGAGCGGCGAGGCATGCAGGCCCTGTGCAATCGACGGCAAGGCGGTATTGACGATCGTCGTATCCAGCGACTGCATGAAGAAGGCAGCAGCGACGATCCAGAGCAGCGCGGTGTGAGAAGCGTCCCGGGACATGGCGAAATTCGGCGTGCGGCGTTCGGCGCAACGCCAGTGCGGCGTGCGACCGGTTTTTCAAGCAGTCGATGGTACCGATTCCGATGGCGCTCGGGAAGGTGCCGAGCGCAATACGCTCGAGCCGGCGCGGCCGTCATGCGTCGGCGTGCGGCATCGCGCCGCCCGCCACGCCGCGCGCTGTTCATCGGGCAACCGCGCCGCCTATAATCGCGCGGACAATGACAATCATCGGGGGATGCGATGCCACTGTACGCGCAACAACGATGCCGCTACGGCACGATGCTGTTCAACACCAACGACGAATTCGTCGGCCGAAGTCTCGCGTTGTACGGCGAATGGTCGGAGCCCGAGCCGTTTCTGTTCGCACAGATGATCCGCGAAGGCGATACGGTCGCCGAAGCCGGCGCGAACCTCGGCTCGCATACGGTGATGTTGTCGCGTGCGGTGGGCGATAGCGGCACGGTGTTCGCGTTCGAACCGCAACGCCACACGTTCCAGTTGCTGTGCGCGAACCTCGCGCTGAACGAGCGCCTCAACGTGCAGGCGTATCAGTACGCGATCGGCGATGCGGACGGCGTCGTCGAATTTCCGCTCGTCGATCCGCGTGCGCCGAACAACTTCGGTGCGTCGTCGCTGCTTCATCCGGCGCCGCGCGCCGAATCCGTGCCGCTGCGCACGATCGATTCGCTGCGATTGACGCGGCTCGATTTCCTGAAGGCCGACGTCGAGGGCTTCGAGATGAACGTCATCCGCGGTGCGCGCGAGACGCTGCGCGCATTGCGTCCGATCGTCTACGTCGAGTATCTGAGCCATTACGCCGGCGACATGTCGAAGGCGATGCTCGACGCGTTCGCCGCGCTCGATTATCGCGTGTGGTACTTCATCACGCCGCTGTTCAACCGGCTGAATTTCGCCGGCAATCCGGAGAACGTGTTCGACGGCGTATGGTCGTTCGATCTCGTCTGCATTCCGCGCGAACGCGGCGAGATGCACGGGCTCGTCGAGGTGACGCGCGACAGCGAAGGCGTCTGCCGCGATCCCGATGCGTGGCGGCGCGTGCGGTTCGCGCCTGCGTAACATGCTGGCGGCGGCGGCGATCGAAGCGAAGCGATGCGGGCGGGCATCGTCGGTTCCGCCGCCGCGTTTCCGTGCGGCAGGGCGAGGACCGCACCGCGCGCGAGAACCGGCTGCGCGCCAACGCCGCGCCCGCAATCCTTGACGCGGCACGCAATACCGGGTAGTGTCCGACATCGAAGTCGTCAAGAAGCTCGATTGCTCATCTTTCTCCGCGTCGCACGCGGCAGTCGTTGGTCTCTCCCTCTTTGATTCTCTTTCGCGCCCGTCGCGGGCGTGCGTTCACTCATTCGCATCAAGGAAGCATGCATGGATACCGGTACGGTCAAGTGGTTCAACGAAACGAAGGGTTTCGGTTTCATCAGTCCCGATAACGGCGGCGACGATCTGTTCGCGCACTTTTCGGAAATTCGCGGTACGGGCTTCAAGACGCTCACCGACAACCAGAAGGTCAGCTACGAAGTGAAGCGCGGCCCGAAAGGTCTGCAGGCGTCGAACATCACGCCGCTGTAAGACCGCGCGCGGGTGTGGCCATGCGGCCCGCCCGCATTGCATGCCGGCGTCGCGCAGGCCGCGTTGCAGCTTGCGATCATTCACGTTGTCTGGAGGAATCGGCTTGGCCAAAGAAGAACTGCTGGAACTGGACGGAATCGTCGACGAAGTGCTGCCCGACAGCAAATACCGCGTGACGCTCGAAAACGGCGCTGTGGTCGGCGCATACGCATCGGGCCGCATGCGCAAGAACCATATTCGCATTCTCGCGGGCGACCGCGTGACGCTGGAACTGTCGGTGTACGACCTGACGAAGGGCCGCATCAACTTCCGCCACAAGGACGATCGCGCGCCTGCGCGCCCGCCGCGCAGCGGGCAGCCGCGCCGCTGAGCGTCCTGTCGCTCGACCGCCGTCCCCGACCTTCGGTCGGCCGCGTCGGTCTGCGCGCACCGTGACCGCAAAGGGACGGGAGCGCGCCGTTTTTTCCTCGTTTCGATCGCGATTCCGCGCGACCCGCATCACGCGAGCTTGCGCTCGCGCCGCACGCCGACGGCCGCTGCCGCTGCGCCGGCGAGCTGAATCGCCGCGCCCGCGAACATCGCGATGCGCAACCCGGCCGGACCGCCGTGCAGCACCGCGAACAGCGTGCCGAGCACCGCGATGCCGAGCGTTGCGCCCGCCATACGCGCGACATTGACGAGCGCGCTGGCCGTGCCCGAGCGCGCGGCATCGACCGCGCCGACCGCGACCGTCATCAACGGCCCGGTCGCAATCCCCATCCCGAGTCCTGTCAGGCCCAGGCCGATCTCGGTGCCGATCAATGCCGGCGACGCCGCCGATGCGCCGATCACGCCGAGCCCCGCTGCAATCACCGCTACGCCGCCGGCCGTCGTCGCGCGCTGTCCGAGTTGCTCGGACAGCCGGCCCGAGCACGGCGATACTGCAACGAACACGAGCGCCATCGGCAGCAGCGCGAGGCCCGCGCCCGTCGCGTCGAGTCGCCCGACGCTCTGCCAGGTGAGCGGCAGCAGAAACAGCACGCCGTACATGCCGAACGTCATGCCGGTCGTCGCCGCGATCGCGCCGCGAAACGCGCGCAGCCGGAACAGATCGAGCGGCACGAGCGCGGCCGCGCCGTGCCGGCGCTCGATCGCGACGAAGACGCGAAACGCGACGAGCGCGACGGCGAAGCCGATCGCGGCGATGGCCGGCGTATCGCGAAGCACGATGGCCGCATAGGCGAGCCCGCCGAGCGCGAGTGCGCCTGCGACCTGCGCGCCCGCGTCGACGTGCCGGCCGCGCCGGTCCGACGATTCGGGCACGGCAGGTATCGCGAACAGCATCGCGGCGACACTGAGCGGCACGACGACGAAGAAGATGCTGCGCCAGCCGAAGTGCCGGATCAGGACGCCGCCGACGGTCGGACCGATCGCCATCGCGACGCCGTTGCACGCAGCCCATATGCCAAGCGCGCGGCCGCGTTCGACCGGATCGCGCCATACCACGCGCACGATCGCGAGCGAGGCCGGCAGCAGCAGCGCCGCGCCGACGCCGGCGAGCGCCCGCGCGCCGATCAGCACGCCGACCGTCGGCGCGAATGCGCAGAGCAGCGACGCGACCGTGAACAGCGCGGTGCCCGCGATGAAGATCCGGCGGCGCCCGTAGAGATCGGCGAGCAGTCCGCCGGTCAGCAGCAGGACCGCGTACGTGAGGTTGTAGCTGTCGACGACCCATTGCAGCGCGCCGACCCCCGCGTGGAAATAGTCGGCGATCGCGCGCGTCGCGAGATTCACGACGGCGGTGTCGATCTGGGCGACGAGCACCGCGATACAGAGGGTCAGTAGCGTGAAGCCGGGATGCGTCGCGCGCGTCGGCGCGGGCGAAGAAGGATGTCCGTCGTTCGGCACGATGAAGCGCTCCGCGAACTGGAATGGATTCAGCATAGCGCGGTGCTGCTGACACCGTCGTGTCAGGAGCAGGGCACGGACGCGGCGCATCGCGCGCGCTGCGCAAGGTCGCGCGCGACGCGTGTCGCGGCCGCGTACCGGCAACAGGATTTCATCGGACAGACGTGGCATGCGAGCGCGGCCGATGCGCCCTTGCTTTCCCGGTGCCGTGCACTAGATTTCGAAGCGTGACACGTGTCACCGCGCGCGCGAGGTGGAGCCATGACGCCTTGGGAAATTCAGGGAACCGAATTGATCAACTGCAATTGCTCATACGGTTGCCCTTGTCAGTTCAACGCACCGCCGACGCACGGCGGCTGCGAAGCGATGGGTGCGATTTCGATCGACAGCGGCCACTACGGCGACGTGGTGCTCGACGGCGTGAAGATCGCGGTCGTGTTTCAGTGGCCGGGGCCGATTCACGAAGGCCACGGGCGCTGCCAGCCGATCGTCGATGCGCGCGCCGATCCCGCGCAGCGCGACGCGGTGCTGAAAATCATGACCGGTCAGGACACCGATCCCTTTGCGACGATGTTCGCGGTGTTCGCCTCGACGCTCGAGCATGCGTACGATCCGATCTTCACGACGATCGACTTCGACGTGGACGTCGACGAACGGCGCGGCCGCGTTCATGTCGAGGGCGTGTTCGACCTGACGGGCGAACCGATCCGCAACCCGGTCACCGGCGCCGCGCACCGCGTGCGGATCGATCTGCCGCACGGCTTCGAATACGAGCTGGCGGAAGTCGGCTCGGGCACCGGTCGCTCGCAAGGCAACATCGCGCTGACCCTCGACGGAACCTATGCGCAGTTCGCGCGACTGCACCTGAACAACCACGGATTGATCCGGCATCGCGTCGCGGCATGATCCCGGCAGACCCGCTGCTCGGACGCGAGCGCGCCGTCACGCTGCTTGCGATGGCGGCGGTGGCCGCGCTGTGCTGGTTTTACGTGTGGACGGGCGCGGGCACCGGCATGTCCGCGCTCGAAATGACGACGGTCGCGCTCTTTCCGCATCGGCTGCCGGACGATCCGGGCAGCATGGCGCCGTCGCTGCCGACCGTGATCCTGATGTGGTGGACGATGATGATCGCGATGATGACGCCCGGTGCGGCGCCGCTCGTGCTGCTGTACCGGCGCGTGCTGCGGCATCGCGGCGCGGATGCGCGGACATCGGCGCGCTTGTCCGCGTGTCTGCTGGCCGGCTATCTGGTTGCGTGGCTCGCGTTCTCCGTATTGGCCGCATGGCTTCAGCAGGGACTGCAGCCGGCCGGCCTCATCTCCGGCATGATGCTGTGGTCGAAAAGCGCCGTGCTCTCGGCGCTCGTGCTCGCACTCGCCGGCCTCTATCAGTTCTCGCCGCTCAAGCGCGCGTGTCTGCGCCAGTGCCGCTCCCCGGTCGGCTTTCTGACCGCGCACTGGCGGCCGGGGCTCGCCGGCAGCTTCGTGCTCGGCGTGCGGCACGGGCTCTATTGCGTCGGCTGCTGCTGGCTGCTGATGGCGCTGCTCTTCGTCGGCGGCGTGATGAACGTCGTCTGGATTGCCGCGCTGTCGCTGATCGTCGTCGTCGAGAAGGTCGCGCCGCGCGGCGAACGGTTCGGTCGTGCGCTCGGGATCGTGCTGATCGGATGGGCGATCGCGACGTTGCTGGTTTGAGCGCATCGTGCGGATGCGCGGGGAGACAGTCGATGAAGAGCGGATGCGTTGCGGCGGTCTCGATCGCGATCAGCGCCGCGGTGCCGGTGCCGGCCGCGGCCGACGACATGGCCGATATGAAGGGCGGCCAGCCGACGATGTCGGCGCAGGACGCGGCGCTGACGGATGCCGAAGTCACGCGGATCGATGCCGGCAGCGGGATGGTCACGTTGAAGCACGGCGCGTTGCGCAACGTCGGAATGCCGCCGATGACGATGGCGTTCAAGGCGGCCGATCCCGCGATGCTCGGCGGCATTCATGTCGGCGACCATGTGAAGGTGCGCGTGGAACGCGTGAACGGCACGCTGACGCTCGTGAAGCTCGTGAATGTGCGTTGAGGCGATGGCCTGATCGTCGTCGACGCGATGCGGGGCCGCCCGCGCGCCACGACGCTACGTAACACCGCCAGCGTGTAGTCGTGAAATTGAAATTGCAGAGATTGTCGGTCACGCGCGAGCGCGTAGACGCATTCGCATACGTGACCGAGGTCGCGGCGATCCCTGCGAGCCGCACATCGATGCATGCAGCAAATCAAAATCGACGAGATGACCGACTCGAGCCACGCCGCGCAGCGAAGCGTACCTAAGCGCGCCCGGTCCGATCAGAACGTATAGGCGATCTTGCCGAACGCGGTGCGGCCGACCGTGTTGTAACCGTAGGCCGTCATGTACTGCCGGTCGAACAGGTTCGACAGCAGCGCCGACACCGTCAGATGCGAATTGATCCGGTACGACGCACGCAGGCTTACGGTCAGATACGACGGCAGATACGTCGCGTTGGCCGGATCGTCGAACGTCGTGCCGCCGTACAGCAGCGATGCGCCGGTGCTCAGCGCATGCAGATGCAGTTCGTCCCACGAGTGATCGATGCTGACGCTCACGGTCTGACGCGGCCGGCGGTTCAGCCATGTCCGATTCGTCACGTCCTGCGGATTCAGGAAGCCGACCGCGACGCTGACGGCCGTCGAGCGGCCGAGCGTGCCCTTGTACGACAGATCGATGCCGCGAATATGCGCGCGGCCGATATTGATCGGCCCGAACGTGACGGGATCGTATGCGATCAGGTTGTGAACGCGCGTGTCGTAGAGCGCGGCCGTGAACGTACCGATTGCCGTGCTTGCGTCGACTGCCGCCTCGACCGAATTGCTGCGTTCCGGACTGAGCCGCGGATTGCCGTAGCCGGGGTAGTACAGATCGTTGAAGGTCGGCAGCCGGAACGCGTTGCCGTACGACACGCGCGCGGTGTAGACGGGCGTGATCGCCCATGCGAGCGCCGCGTTGCCGGTGTTGACCGCGCGGCCGGCGATGATCTCGTGACGGCCCGCCATGAACATCGTGACCTTGCCGAGCGTGATCGACTGATGCAGCGAGAACGCGGAGTCGTTGCGCGTCGGCACGCCGCCCGCCACGTCATTCGGCAGGAACGCCTGCTCGCGCGTGAAGTCGTACGCGAGCTTCGTCTCGCCGGACAGCGGCTGCCCGAGCAGCGTGAGCCCGCGCGTCTGATGCGTCAGCGACGTCGACGTGCTGATTCGCTGCGAATCGATCCGGTCGGTCGCGATGGTCCGATCGCCCGCAAAGAAGAACTGCCGATCGTTCGCATAACCGAAGGACTGATCGAACTGCGTGTCGGGTGTGATGTCGACGTGGAGCGATACGCCGGTCGTCAGCTGATGATCGAGCTCGCGGTTCGCACCGCCGGCATTGTCGTACGACAGATCGGAGCGGTGATAGAGCGCGAACGTCGAGACCGACCAGTTGTCGCGCGCGTAGCCGAGCCGCGCGTCGACGTCCTGCGCATGGTACGGATTGCGGCCGTCCTCGTGACCGTATGCGAACGGCCGCGTCGCGTCGATGCCGGCCGTCGCGTAATCGTGCAGGCCGAGCGAGTAGGTGAGGCCGCCGAGCGCGGCCAGCGGTCCGGTCGACGGCACCGTGCCCGACGTACGCAGCTGCGTGTCGAACGTCTTGTTCGAGCCGCCGCCGAACGACACCGTCGTGCGGTTCGGCTGGTTCGACGCTCGGCGCGTGAACAACTGCACGACGCCGCCCATCGCGTTCGCGCCGAACGATGCGGCGGCCGGCCCGGAAATCACCTCGACGCGTTCGAATGCCTCGGTCGGCAGGTCGGACCACGGCGCGATGCCGGTGGTCGGCGAGCCGATCCGGATGCCGTCGACGAACACCGCGACCTGGTTCGCCGACGAGCCGCGGATGCTGACCGACGCGGCGGAGCCCGGCCCGCCGTTCTGCGAGACGGTGATGCCCGGCAGCGTCGCGAGCGCCTGCGTGATGCTCGGATCGCTCGGCGACAGGCGGTCGAGATCGTCGCGCGTGAGCACCTGCGTGCTCGCATAGCGGCGATCGAACGATTCGGGCAGATGGCGCGTGTCGGTAACGGTGATGGCCGGCAGCGCGGCGTCGTTCGACGGCTGCGCCGGCTGCTGCGCCGCGCCGTCGCCGGCGGCGTGCGCGAGCGGCGACAGGAACGCGGTGGCGGTGGTCGTGGCAAGGAGATGTCTGAGATTCATGAAGCGTGAGTCGTTATCGTGATGCGGGCGTGGCGGCGACGTGGGCGCAGGGCGCGCCGCCGTCGCGCGGCGGTGGCGTGGCCCGGCGAGGCCGGCTCGTGTCGCCGAACCGGCTGCACGCGGGCGCGCGAACGCGCGCGCACGGCAGCGTGCGTGCCGTGCGCGGGCAAACGGATGCGGAAGCGGTGGACATCTGACGGATCCTGAGGTCGGGCCGTCCTTGCAACGGGCGACCGCCGGCGGCGGCGCTTGCGCATCGGGACACCCCGCCCGTTGCGGCTGCTTGGACCTCGGTCGATGGCTGGTCTCCTGGCTCGCGGGTCGCCGCCCGGTGCCCGCCTTCCCGGTTTCCCAGTGGCGCGAAGGGCACGGACTCGCCGCTTACAGTTGCGGGGGCAGCCGCAGATTCCGGCGTGCGCCGTCACTGCGTTCCCATTTGATCCCGTCTCGCGGGAACCATCAGCGCGCAAGGGTAAGGGGCAGGGCTTTCGCGCGTCAATCTTTCATGCACGCACCGGCGCGAAAAAACCACGCGCCGCGGCTGGCATCGGGTCCGCATTTGCGACGCGCCGTGCCACCCGTTTGGTATGACGAATCGTCGCGGAACGCACTCGACGACAGGCGCAGCGCCGTTGCGCTGCCCTGCTGCGCGCCCGGATAATGACGCGGCGCGCGCGATGCGCGCAGGAGGATGCCCATGCAATTTCCGACAGGATCCGTGACCGCGCTCAGTTCGGCCGCCGCGACGATGTTTTCGATGGGCATGCTGTTCCTCGGCTACTGGGGGCTGCACGAGCAAACGCCGTGGCAGTTCGGCGACTACGTCGTGATCGCGCTTGCGCTGTCCGGCTTCGCCTGCCTCGGGAGCGTGCCGTTTTTCGCGACGTCGCCGATGAAGCGCGCGGACGACGAAACGCAGATCGCGGTCGCGCGGCGCGTGTTTCTCGGCGGCGCGATCGCGGTGTGGTGCAGCATCCTTGCGTCGTTGATCCTGTAGTGCGCGCCGGCTGCGCCGGCCGTCAGCGGCTCGCGCCGAACACGTGCGCCTGGATCTTGCCGTCCACCGGCCCCGCACCGAACCGCTCGGCAATCGCCTCCGTGCATGCGGTGGTCGCGTCTGCCAGCGTGTCGGGACCGATCGCCTCGAGTTCGTTGCGCAGCGGCGTGCCGTGGCAGTACGCGATCGCCGGCACGCCGGGCGTCGCTGCGCGGCTGTGCGCCGGCACCGTGTCGCAATAGAGCAGCGACGAGAAGCCGCCCACGCGCACGTCGGCTTCGACCGTCGCGCGATCGTGGTAGCCGTGCGGCGTGCGCGCGAGAAAGGTGGGCGGACGATCGGGGTAGCGCCGCGCGAGCGTCTGCGTGACGGTATCGGCGAATTCGTTTTCGGCGATCCGGTCCCACACGTTGAACAGCAGCGTGCCGCCCGGTTTCAATACGCGATGCGCTTCCGCGAACGCGCGCGGCTTGTCCGGGAAAAACATCGCACCGAACTGGCAGATCACGAGATCGAAGCTCGCGTCGCCGTACGGCAGCCGCTGCGCGTCGGCCTGTTGCCAGACGACCGGCCGGCACGTGCCGACTTCCGCCGCGCGATCGAGCATCGGCCGGTTCAGGTCGGTTGCGACGAGCGTCGTGCCGTCCGGCAGCGCGCGGGACAGCGCCCGCGTCAGCGCACCGGTTCCGGCCGCGAGCTCGAGCACGCGCGTCGGCGCAATGATCGCGGCGCGCCTCGCGAGATCGATCGCGTACGGCTCGAACAGCAGCGGCACGAGGAGCGTGTCGTAGAGCGCCGGGATCGAGCCGGCGAACAGCGTGTCCGCATCATGGGGTTGCATCGGTGCCGCCTTTGCGCGACATGCGCGCCGTTGGACGAGCCGGTTCTCTCAGCGTAGATCGCACGGTGGCGTGCGGCCACGCTCGTTTTCCTGCATGGTCGTGCTGCGCGCGTCGGTACGCGGGCGTATGCACGCGCAACGCGCGACGCGGGTCGGGCACGCATGATGCAGGTTCGCTTGCCGCAGGCTGCATCGCTTCTTGAACAGGGCGGGCGAACGGCCGATACTCGCGTTCGCCGTCTGTGCCATTACAGATGCGCCGCGCCGTGCGAGCGGCCGGACGGATCGCCGCCGCGATCGGGCGGCGTATTGTTCTGATCGATCTTCGCCAGGACGAAGCGCGGCGCGGGCAACGCGCGCGACGTGCAGGGCGCGGCGGCGCACGGCGCGGCGAGCGGCGCACCGGACGGCACGGCGGCCGGTTGAGCGAACGCCGACAGGGAAGCGGCCGCCAATGCGGCGGCGACGATCGCATGCGTGTTCATGGCAACTCCTTCACGACGGACTGCGGGGATCACCTCGTCAGTCTAGGTCGCGAAACTTAACGCGACGTGAAGGGTGCGTTGCCGCTTCGCTCAGTCTTGCGGCCGGCTGGCGAGCAATGCGCTGAACGCGTCGAGATCGACGTTGCCGCCGCTGATCACGATGCCGACGCGCTTGCCCTTCAGCTCGTCCTTCATGCGTCGCGCGCCTGCGAACGACAGACAACCGGTCGGCTCGACGACAATCTTCATACGCGACGCGAACAGGCGCATGCAGTCGACGAGCTCCTCGTCGGTCGCGGTGAGGATGTCGTCGACGTCGCGGCGGATGATCGGAAACGTGATGTTGCCGAGATGCTGCGTCTGCGCGCCGTCGGCGATCGTGCGCGGCGTGTCGATGTGGACGATCGCGCCCGAGCGGAACGATTGCTGACCGTCGTTGCCGGCTTCGGGTTCGACGCCGTACAGCCGCGCGTTAGGCGACAGCGCGCGCGTGGCGAGCGCGGTGCCCGACAGCAGACCGCCGCCGCCGAGCGGCGTGAATACCGCGTCGAGCGGGCCGACTTCGTCGAACAGCTCCATGGCCGCGGTGCCCTGACCGGCGATCACGTCGGGATGATCGTACGGCGGAATCAGCGTGAGCCCGTCGCGTTCCGCGAGTTCACGGCCGATCTGCTCGCGATCCTCGGTGTAGCGGTCGTACGTGACGACGGTGCCGCCGTAGCCGCGCGTCGCGGCGATCTTCGCGGCCGGCGCATCCTGCGGCATCACGATCGTCGCCGGAATCCCGAGCATGCGCGCGGACAGCGCGATCGCCTGCGCATGATTGCCCGACGAAAACGCAACGACGCCGCGACGGCGCTGCTCCGCATCGAAGCGCGACAGCGCGTTGAATGCGCCGCGGAACTTGAAAGCACCCATGCGCTGCAGGTTCTCACACTTGAAGAACACCTGCGCGCCGAGCGCGTCGTCGACCGTGCGCGACGTCATCACGGGCGTGCGGTGCGCGTGGCCGGCGATTCTCGCCGCCGCGGCGGCAACGTCGTCGAAGCTGGGGAGGGGCAATTTGTTCATGAGTCGCTCGAGTGAAAGAGTCCGTCAACAGCCGGGCACGGCGGCATGCCGCGCCCGTGCATCATTTCGCATCGTTGTACACCGTCGCGCGCGACACGCCGAGATGCTGCGACACGATCTCCATCGCGCGCCGGATCTCGAGCAAACCGTCCGCCTTCAACGTCTGCATCAGTTCGCGGCGCTGCTCCGTCTTCAGCTCGCGTGGCGTGGCGGCAAGCCGCGTCGCGAACGCGTCGATCCGCTGACGGATCGCATCGGCGCCCGCCGGGTCGAGCGTGTCGGGCACCGCGTCGCCGTCGGTGCTGCAGAACTGCGCGAGCATGTGCTGAAAGCCGCGGAACAGCGTGACGTCCGCATTCAGGCACAGTGCGGCGACGTAGCGCCCGCTCGAGTCCTTGATACCGATCGAGGTGCTCTTCGCCGTGCGGCCGTCCGCGAAGCGGTTCGGGTAGTTTGCGAGCACCGGCGGGAAATCGTCGTCCGCGATGCGCGCGAGCCCGAGTTCGGTGGCCGGCTCGCCGACCGCGCGGCCCGACAGATTGTTGTGAATCGCGAGGATCGCCTGCTTCGGCGTGCGCAGATCATGCACGACGACTTCGGTGAACGGCGCGAACATCTGGCCGAGCCCTTCGGCGATGCGCTGCACCTGTTCGATCAGCGAGGCCTGCTCCGATTTCAACGACACCGCCGATGCGGCGGGCCGGCGGCTCGTGCGCTTCGCTTGCGCAACGGCGGACGTTCGCGCTTTCGGCTTCATCGACGCACTCCGCATGCGTGCGGCGAGATTGCGATGCGCGCGCCGGCATGAAAACGGATGCCGTTTCGGTTCGGCAGGCTACACAGAGAGCGCAAAGCAGGGCGATCGTGCATGTCGGTCCGGCAGCAGGAAACGGGAGTCGCAACGCGCGGCCACAGGCGACCGATACGCGCGATTTTCCCTGTTTGACAGTTCGTCCAAGTATAGACGTTTTGTCACGGCATGCAAAATATCGCGCGGTGTGCAGCGATTAGTCCCGTCGATGTCGCTCGAAGTCGACGGCTACGCGCGGGCAACGCGATGACGCGGTCGAAGAGATGCGTGTTACTCCCGATTGTCTGTCGCGCCGCTTTGATCGGGTACGCGCGAGAGAGATGTTTGTGTACGCAACCTAATTCAGGGTTTGCCTGAGTAGCGAAAACACGGACACGCGCCACCCGTCGATGTCGCGCACGCGTCGCTGCGCGACAGGCCGAAATTGCCGCGTCCGCGAAACCCTTGTGCGGCGGACGTTCCGGCCGTTTCGTCCGACGTGCGGTGCGCAGCGAAGCAGTAAAAACGACCGGTACGCAACGCGCGTGCCGACGGTTCGTCAGATTTGTTTCTTGTTGCAACGCAACGCGCGGGCCAAATCGGCGATGGTATGCTGGCCGTCATGGAGTTGTTCGGCAGGTTGCATGCATGGCGAAACTCGCGTTCGCACCCTCTCAAGAGACTTCACTTTCTCTCGCACGCCTCGCGGCATCGACACGCGCTGAATCCGCGCGCTCCGACCTGCGCGTCGCCGCATCCTGCCCTCCGCACGCATTCCGCATCTCGCGGCCCTCGCCCGCATCCCCGATCCCCGCCCAATAAATCTGGAGACGTCATCATGTCGCACAACAATCTGGCCGAAGCGACACACGGCCCGCTGATCGCTCCCCCCGCTTTCGTCAAACACCGCAAACTGATCGACTGGGTCGCGCGCATCGCCGAACTGACGGAGCCCGAACGCGTCGTCTGGTGCGACGGCTCGCAGGCCGAATACGACGCGCTGTGTCAGGCGATGGTCGATCAGGGCACGCTCAAGCGCCTGAATCCGGCGAAGCGCCCGAACTCGTATCTCGCGCAGTCCGATCCGTCGGACGTCGCGCGCGTCGAAGACCGCACGTTCATCTGCGCCGCGTCGCGCGACGACGTCGGCCCGACCAACAACTGGATCGCGCCCGACGAAATGCGCGAAACGCTCGACGGGCTGTTCCGCGGCTCGATGCGCGGTCGCACACTGTATGTCGTGCCGTTCTCGATGGGCCCGCTCGGCTCGCCGATCGCGCATATCGGCGTCGAGCTGTCCGACAGTCCGTACGTCGCGGTGAACATGCGGATCATGACGCGCATGGGACGCGACGTATACGACGTGCTCGGCGAAGACGGCGAATTCGTGCCGTGCGTGCACAGCGTCGGTCATCCGCTCGAGCCTGGTCAGCAGGACGTGCCGTGGCCGTGCAATCCGGTCAAGTACATCGTGCATTTCCCCGAGACGCGCGAGATCTGGAGCTTCGGCTCCGGCTACGGCGGCAATGCGCTGCTCGGCAAGAAATGCTTCGCGCTGCGGATCGCATCGACGATGGGCCGCGATCAGGGCTGGCTCGCCGAACACATGCTGATCCTCGGCGTGACGTCTCCGGCCGGCAAGAAGTATCACGTCGCGGCCGCGTTCCCGTCCGCATGCGGCAAGACGAACTTCGCCATGCTGATTCCGCCGCAGGGCTTCGACGGCTGGAAGGTCACGACGATCGGCGACGATATCGCGTGGCTGAAGCCGGGCGCCGACGGCCGGCTCTACGCGATCAACCCGGAGGCCGGCTATTTCGGCGTCGCGCCCGGCACCGGCGAGAAGACGAATCCGAATGCGCTCGCGACGCTGAAGGAAAACGTGATCTTCACGAACGTCGCGCTGACCGAAGACGGCGACGTATGGTGGGAAGGGCTGACCGACACGCCGCCGGCGAAGCTGACCGACTGGCAAGGCAATACGTGGACGCCGGAAATCGGCAAGGAAACGGGCCGCAAGGCCGCGCATCCGAACTCGCGCTTCACCGCGCCGGCCGCGCAGTGCCCGTCGATCGACGCCGACTGGGAGAACCCGGCCGGCGTGCCGATCGACGCATTCATCTTCGGCGGACGCCGCTCGACCACGGTGCCGCTCGTGACCGAAGCGCGCGACTGGGTCGAAGGCGTGTACATGGCCGCGACGATGGGTTCCGAAACGACGGCTGCAGCCGCCGGCCAGCAGGGCGTCGTGCGGCGCGACCCGTTCGCGATGCTGCCGTTCTGCGGCTACAACATGAGCGACTACTTCGCGCACTGGCTGAAGCTCGGCAAGCAGCTGGAGCGCGCCGGCGCGACGCTGCCGAAGATCTATTGCGTGAACTGGTTCCGCAAGGACGCGGACGGCCGCTTCGTATGGCCGGGATTCGGCGAGAACATGCGCGTGCTGAAGTGGATGCTCGATCGTCTCGAAGGCGAGGGCGGCGGCAGCGAGCATGCGTTCGGCGTGTCGCCCGCGTATGACGATCTGCACTGGGACGGCCTCGACTTCACGCGCGAGCAGTTCGACGCGGTCACGTCGATGAACGCGGAAGAATGGCGCGAAGAGCTGAAGCTGCACGCGGCGCTGTTCGATACGCTGAAGCTGCGGCTGCCGGCTGAACTGACCGACACGATGAAGAAGATCGAGCAGCGTCTCGACGCCTGACGATCGGCATCGTCCGCGACGCCCCGCTGTCGGCACCGAACCGGCAGCGGGGCGTTTTTTTCAGCGACACGAAAGGCGACGCGATGCGACGGCGGATGCGACTGCCGCGGGACGCGGCGCACGATGTCCCGCGAGCCGCTTCGTCGATCGCACGCGCGGCACGACCACAGATGCTCAACCGAGATCGAGCGCGTTGGTCAGATCGCCGGGCGGCGTCGCGCCGCGTGCCGCGAATGCCTGGTTGCGCGCGACGATTCCGTCGAGCGGCGCGAGGCCGTGCACGCGGCTGATGAAGCGCAGGATCGAGTTCGTGTCGTACAGCGTGTGGTCGACGTAGCCCTTTTTCGCGAACGGCGCGATCACGAGCGCGGGAATCCGCGAGCCTGGGCCCCAGCGGTCGCCGACCGGCGGCGCGACGTGATCCCACCAGCCGCCGTTCTCGTCGTGTGTCATCACGATCACCGTGTTCTCCCACTGCGGCCCGCGCCGGATATGCTCGATCACGGTCGCGATGTGGCGGTCGCCCGACTCGACATCCGCGTAGCCCGCATGCATGTTCAGGTTGCCTTGCGGCTTGTAGAACGCGACGGCGGGCAGGCGGCCCGCGTCGATGTCGGCGATGAAGCGGTTCGTCGACGGATCGTCGCCGAGCCCTGCATCGCGCAAATGCCGGCGGCGCGCTTCGGTGCCGGGCGCGTAGTTCGCGAAGTAGTTGAAAGGCTGGTGGTGGTACTGGAAATCGGGCACGGTGCCCGTGTCGCGATGCTCGAGCGCGTACTGCCACGCGCCGCTATACCACGCCCAGTCGATCTGCTTCTCCGAGAGCCGGTCGCCGATCGTCGCGTAGACCTGCGGCGGCAGCACGCGATGGTCGTCCGGATCGGCGAACGCGGAGTTGCCGTTCGCGGGCGGCGGCACGTAGCTCGGCTGGTACGGCGGCGCCATCGTGTTCACGCCGTAACCGTCGGGCGTCAGCGGGCCGTCGCCGACGAACTTCGGCGGGCCGTCGAGCGCCGACGCCGGCGAATCGGCGGCCAGCTTCAGCCGCGTGCCGGCCGGATCGTCGCCGTCGAGCACCGACAGCAGCTTTGCCGCGTGCGGGTGCTTGTGCGCATCCGGGTAGCGCGGCGGCTGTGCGCCGATCAGGTACATATGGTTCAGCCAGGAGCCGCCGAATGCGGCCATAAAGAAGTTGTCGCACAGCGTGTATTGACGCGCGAGATTCCATAGGCGCAACGTGTCGGCCGAATTGCGGTAATGGCCCATCACGAGGCCGCCCGAGTCGGCCCATGCGGCGAACTGGTTGTTGCGGCCCGCCGCGATCTGCATCTGGTTCTGATAGAAGCGGTGCCACAGATCGCGCGTGATCACGCCGTTCGGCAGCGGCTTGCCGTCCTTGTCCGTCAGCTGGAACGGCGCGTTCGGCAGCTTGTCGATGTCGCGCTCGCCGATCATGTAGCGCTTGCCGTTCACTTCCTGCGCCTGCGGCACGAGGCCGCCCCAGATCTTGGGCAGCACCGGCAGCGGCGTCTTGCCGTCGCGGTCGAGCTGCTGCGCCTGCTCGGGCGCCACCGCGCTCAACGGATAGCGCACGCCGGGGAAATCGCCGTACAGGTTCGCGAAGCTGCGATTCTCCGCGTAGATCACGACGATGTGGCGCACATGGTGGCGCAGCGCTGCGTCGACGCGCAGGTCGGCCACGGAACGCGGCGCGCCGCCGGGCGCGGTTTCGCAGCCGTTCAGCGCGAGGCCCGCGCCGAGTGCGGCGAGGCCGCCGAGCACACGGCGGCGGTCGGGATCGTCGGGAAGGTCGTCGGGGCGATCGGGGGTGTCGTTCACGTCGTGTGCTCCTCGCGGGTTGGGATGTCGCTCGATGCGCCGGCGTTCGGCCGACGCCGCGCGGTTGCGGCCGCCGCACCGGGCGGCCGTTGTCATGAAATTGTCATGAACGCGACTATAGCGCGACCGCGCCCGGCAGCGAAAGGCGCGCGCGGCGTGCTGCGGCCGCGCATGCGAGACGCGCGTGCGCGAACTAGACTGGAATCGACGGGCCGCGCGTCGCGACGGGCGGCCGGCGCGAATGCCGCGCGGCGGCGCAGGCCCGCGGCGACGCCGCGGCGTCATTGATGCGACGAAACGAAACGACGACGAAGCGCACGACGTGCGGCTTCGCCGCGCATGCCGATGCCATGGACAGGAAATTCGACTACCCGGGGCTGCTGATCGCGGCGGGTTTCTTCGTGCTGTTCGCCGCGCAATTGCTGACGCTGCGGCCGGCGGCGACGTCGATCGCATACAGCGATTTCCACCGGCTCGTCGATGCGCGGCTCGTCGACGATCTCGAGATCGGCTCCGCGTCGATCTCGGGCACGCTGCGCATGCCGAAGGCGGCCGCGATGCTGCCGGCGTCCGATGCCGATGCCGCGAAGACGGCCGGCGCGCCGTGGCGCTTCACGACCGAGCGCGTGCCCGACGAGCGGCTGATCGATACGCTGACGGCAGCCGGCATCCGCTACCGCGGCGCGCCGGATACGAGCTGGCTCGTCTCGCTCGCGTCGTGGCTGCTGCCGCTGGCCGCGTTCGCGTTCGTCTGGACGCTGATGCTGCGACGACGCGGCGGGCTGCAGGATTTCACGGGGATGGGCAAGAGCCGCGCGCGCGTCTACGTGCAGCAGGAAACCGGCATCACGTTTGACGACATTGCCGGCATCGACGAAGCGAAGGCCGAGCTGCAGCAGATCGTCGCGTTCCTGCGCAATCCCGAGCGCTATCAGCGGCTCGGCGGCAAGATTCCGAAGGGCATGCTGGTCGTCGGCGCACCGGGCACCGGCAAGACGCTGCTCGCGCGTGCGGTCGCCGGCGAGGCCGCGGTGCCGTTCTTCTCGATCGGCGGCTCGGCGTTCGTCGAGATGTTCGTCGGCGTCGGCGCCGCGCGCGTGCGCGATTTGTTCGAGCAGGCGCAGCAGAAGGCGCCGTGCATCGTGTTCGTCGACGAGCTCGATGCGCTGGGCAAGGTGCGCGGCGTCGGCCCGATGTCCGGCAACGACGAGCGCGAGCAGACGCTCAATCAGCTGCTCGTCGAGATGGACGGCTTCCAGGCCAATTCCGGCGTGATCATCATGGCCGCGACCAACCGGCCCGAGATCCTCGACCCCGCGCTGCTGCGTCCGGGCCGCTTCGACCGGCACATCGCGATCGATCGCCCCGATCTGAACGGTCGCCGGCAGATTCTCGGCGTGCACGTGAAGCGCGTGAAGCTGGCCGCCGACGTCGATCTCGGCGAGCTTGCGTCGCGCACGCCGGGCTTCGTCGGCGCCGATCTCGCGAACGTCGTGAACGAAGCCGCGCTGCACGCGGCCGAGCTCGGGCGCGCGGCGATCGGCATGGACGACTTCGACGAGGCGATCGACCGCGCGATGACGGGCATGGAGCGCAAGAGCCGCGTGATGAACGAACAGGAGAAGACGACGATCGCCTATCACGAGGCCGGCCACGCGCTCGTCGCGCAGTGCCGCGCGCACTGCGATCCGGTGAAGAAGGTGTCGATCATTCCGCGCGGCGTCGCGGCGCTCGGCTATACACAGCAAGTGCCGACCGAGGACCGCTACGTGCTGCGCAAGAGCGAACTGATGGATCGTCTCGACGTGCTGCTCGGCGGACGCGTCGCGGAAGAGCTCGCGTTCGGCGACGTGTCGACCGGCGCGCAGAACGATCTCGAACGCGCGACGGCGATGGCGCGCCACATGGTGATGCAGTACGGGATGAGCGAGCGGCTCGGGCTTGCGACGTTCGACGACGGCGACGGCCGCACGGGAAGCGCGAATGCCTGGCATCCGGGCGACGGCCGTTGCAGCGAACATACCGCGCGTCTGATCGACGACGAGGTGCGCACGCTCCTCGCCGATGCGCATGCGCGCGTCGCGGCGACGCTCGGCGAACGGCGCGACGCGCTCGAGCGCATCGCGCGCCGGCTGCTGCAGTGCGAGGTGGTCGAGCACGACGCGCTGCAGGCGCTGATCGACGGTCGCGCCGACCCGCC
>NZ_KV786798.1:0-2718 GCF_001806955.1 Burkholderia sp. HMSC10F09 | reverse complement strand
GGCGGCACGCTCGCCGCGCGAGGCCGCCGCGCGCGCGACGGTCGTGATCACGATGCTGCCGGCCGCCGCGCACGTACGCGGCGTCTACGAGGGCGAGAACGGCGTGCTGGCCGGTGCGCGCGGCGGCGCGTGGCTGATCGACTGCAGCACGATCGACCCCGACACCGTGCGCACGCTCGCCGACGCGGCCGCGCAGCGCGACTGCCGGCTCGCCGACGCGCCGGTGTCGGGCGGCACCGGCGGCGCGCAGGCCGGCACGCTGACGTTCATGGTCGGCGCGGAGCCGGCACTGTTCGAGCAGATCCGTCCGGTGCTGCTCGCGATGGGCAAGCATGTGGTCCATTGCGGCGGCACCGGCACCGGCCAGATCGCGAAGCTCTGCAACAACCTGCTGCTCGGGATTTCGATGATGGGCGTGTCGGAGGCGATGGCGCTCGGCGTCGCGCTCGGCATCGATCCGTCCGTGCTCGCGGGCATCATCAACACGTCGACCGGACGCTGCTGGAGCTCGGACACGTATAACCCGTATCCGGGCGTCAGCGATGCCGCGCCGTCGTCGCGCGGCTACACGGGCGGTTTCGCGACGAACCTGATGCTGAAGGATCTCGGGCTCGCGACCGACGCCGCGCGGCACGCACGGCAGCCGGTATGGATGGGCGCGCTCGCGCAACAGCTCTATCAGTCGATGAGCCGGCAAGGGCTCGGGGCGCTCGACTTCTCGGCGTGCGTGAAGCTGTACGCGCCGCCAGGCACGTGACCGACGACCGGCGTGCGTTGACCCGCGATGCGCATGCGCGGCATCGCGGGACGGTCGGAATCGGGGGAAAGCTCTTCGTGTGCGGCGCGCCGCCTCATGCGCGGGCGGCCGGCGCGCGGCCGCTCAGCCGCGCGGGTTCGACGCAGTTTCGAAGGTCGGGTGGCACTCGAACGACAGCTCGGAGCGCGCATCGACGCGGCGGCCGCCGGTCAGCGACTCCTGTTTCATGCTCGCGCGCATGCCGCGCTGCTCGCAGTAGTTCGTCGCTTCGCTGACGGCCTTCGCATGCGCGTCGGCCCACGACGTCGACACGCCGAGCGTGCGCGTCGTCACGGTGAAGACATTCGGGTTCGACGTGGCGGCAACGTCGGAGGCGGTCGAACACGCGGCGAGCACACTGGCGGCGGCCGCGACGGTCAACCCTCGCAGGATTCGAAAAGAGGCAGGACTGGACATGGGGAAAGGGCAAGCGCGCGTCGCTTCGACGGCATTCGGCAACATGGGCGACAGTATGCCTGCTCGATCGCCCGAGATCATGCCCTTTTCCGTGAACACATTGTTTCGAATGGTTAAACGATCGCGCTTCACGCCGCAATATTTACGCTTCGTCGCGCATCGCCCGTCATTTTGCCCGACCGACCGCACGTGCCCAGCGCCGGCCTGCGAGCCATCGCGCCGTCAGTGCACGGCTTCGCGACGGATCCGTGCGGACGCCTTCTCGAGATCGCGCCATGCCGGTTGTCCCGGCGCATAGCGCGCGCGGATGAACGCGGCGAGTTCGGCCATCTGCCGATCGTCGAACGCATCGCGAAAGCCCGGCATGTAGCCGAGCGCGTCGGTCGCCGGCCGGTCGATCCCGTGATGGAGCACGCGCAGCAGGTTGTCGGGCGTCGTCTGGCTCACGCTCGTGTTCAGGCCCATCAGCGGACGCACGCCGAAATGGCCGACGCCGCCCGATTCGGCGTGGCACACCGCGCATGCGGCGTCGAACGCGCGGCGGCCGTTTTCGAGGCCGAGCGTCGCGACTGCTTCCGCGCCGCGCGCGTGACGGGCCGCCGCGTCGGCGGCCGTCGCCGCATCGACCGGCGGCGACAGCGAGGCGATGTAATGCGCGATCGCGCGCACGTCGGCTTCGGGCAGCGCGGCGAGCCCCGCGACGACCGGCGCCATCGGTCCGGCCGCGACGCCATGCTGCGCGGAAAACCCGGTACGCAGATAGTCGAACAGCGCGGCCTCGGTCCACGGTACCGGCGCGGCGCGCGATGCGACGAGCGGCGGCGCGATCCAGCCTTCCGCTTCGCCGCCGGACAGATAGGCGAACCCGCCCTTCTCCGCGCCGAGCGCGTTGCGCGGCGTGTGGCACGCGCCGCAATGCCCGGCGCCGTCGACGAGATAGCGGCCGCGATTCCAGAGCGCCGAGCGCGCGGGGTCCGGCGCGAACGGACGCGCGTCGTGGAACAGCCAGTTCCAGCCCGCGACGAGCCGGCGCCGGTCGAGTGGAAACCGCAGCTTCGTCTTCGGCGGCACGTGCTGCACCGGCGGCTGCGACATCAGATACGCATAGAGCGCGAGCATGTCGGGCTCGCTCAGCTGGGCGAAGGCGGTGTACGGGAACGCGGGATACAGGTGCGTGCCGTCGCGCGAGATGCCGTCGCGCATCGCGCGCGCGAAGGCCGGATACGACCACGCGCCGATGCCCGTGTCGCGGTCCGGCGTGATGTTCGTCGTGTAGATCGTGCCGAACGGCGTGTCGAGGGCAAGGCCGCCCGCATTCGTCGCGCCGCCCGGCGCCGTGTGGCATACCGCGCAATCGCCGGCGATCGCGATCTGGCGCCCGCGTTCGAGCGTCGCGGCGCTCCACATCGCGCCGTCCGCGCCGCCCGGTGCGATCGGCGCGATCGGTGCCGGCCCCGGCAAGATCGCGCAGGCAAGCCCGACCAGCCCGCCGACCACGCCGCCGA
>NZ_KV786797.1:65176-74892 GCF_001806955.1 Burkholderia sp. HMSC10F09 | reverse complement strand
TGCCGCACGCGCGCCGCGCGTGCGGCACGGTGATGCATCGCGCGCGCGTCACCAGCGAGCGGTCACGCCGGCCATCACTGCGTGATCGGTCTGGTCGTTCAGCCCGCGTCGATAGCCGACGTCGACATCGAGCCAGGGCGTCGGCGAATAGATCGCGCCGGCGATCGCGAACGCAGGATTCGCACCGGCGCCACGCGTCGGATTGCGCGACGTGCCGACGTCGAGCGCGAGTTGCAGCCGGTCGGTCGCATGGTAGATGGCCGCGCCGGACACGGCCCAGATCGACGCGAGATCGTGCTCGCGCGTCGGCTGATACGTGAGGCCGGCGTTCGCGAGGAACGAGAACCGCGCGACGTCGAACTGCGCGAGCAACGTGGTGCCCGCGCCGAGCCGGTCCGTGCCGAGGCCGCGCCGGCCGTTACCGACCGGCACCGTGAACTTCGGTTTCAACGCGAGCGTAAGCGGCCCGCGCTCGACGAAGCGCCATTTCATCCCGATTTCGACGTCGCCAAAACCGGACCCGCTGTCGTCGGTGCGCGTCTCGAGGTTCGTATACGGCGCGTTCACGTACACATCGACGCGCTCGCCGAAGCCGCGCGTGAGCGTCGCGTTCCACAGTTGCCGGTAGCCGGTGTCGGGCTGCCGCGGCGTCTGCTCGGCATTCAGTTCGAACTGCCAGTTCCCGTTGCCCTGCGTGCCGGTATCGTCGCTGACGAGCGGATGCGCGGCCATCGCGCCGAGCGGTGTGAGCAGCGCGCCCGCGGCCGCGTACGGAAGAATTCTTTTCATTGGATCACCTGTCGGATGGGGCGGCCGGCGCGCGCCGGCCGCATCGATGCGCGGAAATTCAGAACCACTGCTTGTAGCGGCGCACGTAGATCGTCTTCACGATCTGCGCGAGCACGATGTAGCCGGCCATCGTCGCGACGAGCCACAGCCAGTAGCTGCCGGACAGATGGATGAAGCCGAGCGCGTCGGCGAACGGCGAGAACGGCAGCCAGCAGCCGATCGCGATCGCCGTGATCGTCGACAGCAGCACCGGCAGCGACGCGGTGCTCTGCAGGAACGGGATCTTCTGCGTGCGCAGCAGATGCACGACGAGCGTCTGCGACACGAGGCTTTCGATGAACCAGCCGGAATTCATCACGATCTGGCCGCCGCTGCCACCGTGCAGGTGATACATCGCGCCGGCGCCGAACACGGTCCACATCAGCACGTAGGTCGTGATGTCGAATACCGACGAGGTCGGGCCGACCCACAGCATGAAGCGGCGGATGTTGCCGGCCTCCCACTTGCGCGGCTTCTTCAGGAACTCGGGATCCATCCGGTCCCACGGCAGCAGCATCTGCGACGTGTCGTAGATCAGGTTCAGCACGAGCAGCTGCGTCGCGAGCATCGGCTCCCACGGCAGGAATGCGCTCGCGACGAGCACCGAGAACACGTTGCCGAAGTTCGAGCTCGCGGTCATGTTCAGATACTTCAGGATGTTGCCGAACGTCTCGCGGCCCTTGATCACGCCTTCCTCGAGCACCATGAGGCTCTTCTCGAGCAGGATGAGGTCGGCGGTTTCCTTCGCGATGTCCGCGCCGGTGTCGACCGAGATGCCGACGTCGGCATCGCGCAGCGCGGGCGCATCGTTGATCCCGTCGCCGAGAAAACCGACCGTATGGCCGTTCGCCTGCAGCGCCTTCACGATGCGCGCCTTCTGCAGCGGCGTAAGCTTCGCGAACACGGTCGTGCGTTCGACGGCATCGGCGAGCGCCGTGTCGTCGAGCGCGTCGATCTGCGGACCGAGCAACGGCGTGCCGGGCGACAGGCCGACCTGCCGGCAGACCTTCATCGTGACGATCGCGTTGTCGCCGGTCAGCACCTTCACCGCGACGCCGTTTTCGCGTAGCGCCGCGAGCGCCGGCGCGGCCGATTCCTTCGGCGGATCGAGGAAGGTCAGGAAGCCGCGCACGACGAGATCGCGTTCGTCGGCGGTGCGGTACTGTTCGCGCTCGTCGCCACGCGCGATCGCGCGCGTCGCGAGCACGAGCACGCGGAAGCCGTCCTCGTTGTATGCGTTCGCCTGTTCGAGGAGCCGCTGGCGCGCGGTGAAGTCGAGTGGACGCAGCCCGTGCTCGTCCTGGACATGCGTGGATACCGCGAGCATTTCGTCGACCGCGCCCTTGCAGATCAGCAGATGCGCGCCGTGCGCGTCCGCGACGACGACCGACAGGCGGCGGCGCACGAAGTCGAACGGCAGCTCGTCGATCTTGCGGTAGCCGTGCGGCTTCACCGAGTCGCCGATTTCGTCCGCGCGCGCGACGATGGCGGCGTCGATCAGATTCTTCTGGCCGCTCTGATGGAAGCTGTTCAACCAGCCGAGACGCAGCACGTCCTCGTTCCGATAGCCGGACGCATCGAGATGATGCTCGAGGATGATGCGGTCCTGCGTGAGCGTGCCGGTCTTGTCGGTGCAGAGCACGTCCATCGCGCCGAAGTTCTGCACCGCATTGAGCCGCTTGACGACGACCTTGCGGCGCGCCATCGCGACCGCGCCGCGCGCGAGGTTCGCGCTGACGATCATCGGCAGCATTTCCGGCGTCAGGCCGACCGCGACCGCGAGCGCGAACGTGAGTGCGCTGAGCCAGTCGCCTTTGGTCAGCCCGTTGATCATGAACACGATCGGTACCATCACGCACATGAACCGGATCAGCAGCCAGCTCACGCTCGCGACGCCGCGGTCGAAGCTCGTCTCGATGCGCTTGTGGCTAACGACGTTGCGCGCAAGCGAACCGAGGTACGTGTCTTCGCCGGTCGCGACGACGACGGCGGTCGCGGTGCCGCTGACGACGTTCGTGCCCATGTAGCACACGTTCTCGTGATCGAGCGGCGACACGGGCACGTTGCCGGCGTCGCCCGGCGCATGCGCGTTCGCGGATTTGCCGGCGACCGCGCCGAGCGTGTCGTACTTCTCGACCGGCAGCGCTTCACCGGTCAGCACGGCCTGGCTGATGAACAAGTCGCGCGACGCAAGCAGCCGCACGTCGGCCGGCACCATGTCGCCGGCCGACAGATGCACGACGTCGCCGACGACGACGTTGCGCATCGGCACGTCGCGGCGCGCCGGTTCCGCCGTCGCCGTCGTCGCGCGCAGCACGGTCGCGGTCGTGCGCACCATCGCCTTCAGCTTTTCCGCCGCGCGCAGCGAGCGGAATTCCTGCACGAAGCGCAGCACCGCGCTGATCACGACCATCGTGAGCAGGATCGTGGTGCCGACGTAATCGCGGTCGTCGGGCGCCGCGAACCACACGTCGGTCAGGAAGCTGATCGCGGCCAGGACCAGCAGCACGTAGACGAACGGGCTGTGGAATGCGCGCAGCAGCTGGATCGTCCAGTGCGGCGGCTTGTCGTGCGCGATTTCGTTCGGGCCGTCGTCCTGCAGACGCTCGGCGGCCCGCGCTTCGGTGAGACCGCGCGTGGTCGTTTGCAGGATCTTCAGCAGCTCGTCGAGCGGCTGCGCCGCATACTGCGCAGCGCGCACGATCTGCGTATCGTGGTGTGCAGCTGTGCCGGCCGCGACGAAGCCGCGCTGTTTCTTCTTCGTTGGAATGCGTTGTGTCATGGGTCGCTCCTGGCGCGCGGCGTGGCGGCGGGAGCGACCGTGACGTCAGCGACGCACGCGCGCAGCCCGCCGCGTCGCATCGCGCGCGATCGGGGGTGATTCGGTAACGGCGGAAACGCTCGCCGGCGCGCGTGGCGCGACCGATCGGACGATGCGCCACGGCGCACCGGCGAGCGGTAATCGACTACTGTCGTCCGGGTTCATCTGCGCTCCTGTCGGTAACGGGTCAACGGCACGGCCGAACGGCGGCCACGCATGCGCGAACGCATGCGGCCGGTCGGCGCGCGAACGGAAAACGCACGCGGCAACGCCGCGCGCGGCACGAACGCACGCGCGCGACGGCGCACGCGTGTCGTTCGACATCATCGAAAAATTCGGCGGGGAATCGGGCCGGTCAGGCCGGAAGGGCGCCGCATCCTGCTTCCCGGGATGCGGCAGAAGACGAGGCTCTGCGCAGTTTCCTCAGGCAGCAGTCAAGTTGGCCAAGCGCCAACTACAACTCGCATCGGTGTTCACAGAACACTCCATGTAATCAGACGGGGGCGATGGTAATAGCTCGTGCTGCTAAGCGTCAACCCTTTTGGCCGGCCGCTCGATGCTTCGCGCGGGGGCGGTACCCGCGAGACAGGCCGCGAGACAGCCGCGAGACGCGATGCGTGCGCGGCTGTCTCGCGTGCGTCACGGTGCCGCGGACGCGACCGCAGCGCCTGCGTCGAGGATGCCCGAACCGGCCGGCGCCGCCGTGCACGACGTGCCCGCGGCGAGCTTCGCGGCGCGCGTGCCGCCTTGCAGCTTCTGCTGGATCTGCGCGGGCGTCAGGTTGCCGTTCACCGACAGCATCAGCGCGGCGACGCCGCTCACCTGCGGCGCGGCGAAGCTCGTGCCGTTCGCGGGGCCGTACGTGTCGGTGCCCGGCGTCGTCGTGCCCGAATTCGCGGTCGACACGATGCCGACACCCGGTGCGCTCAGTGCGACGTCGGAGCCGAAGTTGCTGAACGACGCGCGGCGGCCGGTCGAATCGGTCGCGCCGACCGCGATCACGCCACGGCAGTTCGCGGGCTGGTCGAGCGCGGTCGACTGGCCGTCGTTGCCGGCCGCGACGACGACGGTCACGCCCTTCGCGGTCACGTCGTCGATCGCCTGCTGGAACGTCGTGCTGCACGCGCCGGTGCCGCCGAGGCTCAGGTTGATCACCTTCGCGGGCGTCGGATTGTTCGGCGCGCCGTTGACGGGGATGCCGGCCGCCCAGCGCATCGCATCGGCGATGTCGCTCGTCGAGCCGCCGCATTTGCCGAGCACGCGCACGGGCAGGATGCGGCCGAGCCACGACACGCCGGCGATGCCCATGCCGTTGTTCGCGTTCGCGCCGATCACGCCCATCACGCGCGTGCCGTGCCACGTGCTGTTGCTCGGCTGGCTTTCGCAGTGGTAGTACGGGCCGTTCGGATCGTCGAGTTCCTGCTGCGTGACCCAGTCGCCGGGATCGGTCGCGTCGCTGCCGCGCGTCTTGCCGTTGTTGCTGACGTTGATGTCGGAGATGAAGCTGTAGCCGGGCAGCAGGTTCGCGTTGAGATCCTCGTGCGGCCGATAGCCGGTGTCGAGCACGGCCGTGACGACGCTCGGCGAGCCCTTCGTGCGATCCCAGGCGGCCGGCAGATCGACGCCGCCGGTCTGATCGAACAGATACCACTGTTGGTTGTAGTCGGGGTCGGTCGGTGTGTCGCGCACGTTCATCCGGTGATCGGGTTCCGCGTAGTCGACGTCGGCATCGGCCGCGAACGCCTGCGCGAGCGCGTCGGCGTCGGCCGCGGCGATGCGCTGGCCGAGCGCGAGCACGGCCGCGCCGTTCGAGATCGTGCGCTCGACCTGCACGTTCAGCGACGTCTGCGCGGCGGTGCTCGCATAGGCGCGCGCGGTGCCGACCGGCGCATTCCAGCGTGCGATCGAGCGCTGGATCACGGCGTCGAAGCGCGATGCGGTGTCGGCGGCCGCCATCGCATGCGTGGCGGTCGACGTTTTCAGCCGAACGATCAGATGATCGACCGGCGGTTCGGTCGGCGCGACGCTCTGAGCGGCCATCTGCGCGGCGGCTTGCGAGGTCGTGCACGCGCCGTTGCCCGACGATGCCGGCGGCGCGCTCGGTGCCGGCGCGGGCGTCGGCGTCGGTGCCGGAGACGCGTTCGACGGCGGCGTCGTGCCGCCGTCGCCGCCGCCTCCGCCGCAGCCCGCGAGAGGAAGGAGGGCGGCGGCCGACAGGATGCCGGCGAGCATGCGCGCGTGGCCAGCGCGTGCCACGGCAAGGTTGAGACGTTTGGCGCTCATGTTGAAACTCGATCCTCGTTAGGAAGCCGTCGTGCCGGCGTGGAACCCGGGCCGGCCGAGCCGGACCCGTTGCTGCGGGCGCGGCGGCGGGATGCCGCGTGCGCCTTGCTGTGGGTAACGGCTGCCGCGGCGGCTTCTTGAGGCGATTCGCGCAGAAATGCGTGCGGGACGGCAAACGGTTGCGTTTCCTTACGCTTTCCCTGATGCGACGCGAATTTTGTCGGGCGTACGATCGCGGTTCGATCAACGTTTTGTCAGGAGAAAAGCATGGATCGCCGCTTTCGTTGGGCCGCTGTCGCGTTGTCCTGTGCGCTGGCCGGCGCCGCGCATGCCCAGGCGCTGACCGGCACGCTGAAGAAGATCAAGGACACGGGCGTCGTGTCGCTCGGCATCCGCGAATCGTCGGTGCCGTTCTCTTACTCGGACAATCAGCAGAAGAATATCGGCTACTCGCGCGACATCGCCGCGCGGATCATCGATCAGCTGAAGGCGGACCTGAGCCTGCCGGGCCTCACGGTGAAGGAGATTCCGATCACGTCGCAGAACCGGATTCCGCTGCTGCAGAACGGCACGATCGACTTCGAATGCGGATCGACGACGAACACGCTCGAACGGCAGAAGCAGGCCGCGTTCTCGAACAGCATCTTTCTGTACGGCATCCGCTTCAGCACGCGCAAGGACTCGGGCGTGAAGGACTTCCCGGACCTCGCGGGCAAGACGGTCGCGACGACGGCGGGCACGTCGGACGAGCGGCTGCTGCGCAAGCTGAACGAGGAGAAGGGGATGAACATGACGATCATCAGCGCGAAGGATCACGCGGAAGCGTTCATGAACGTGACGACCGGCCGCGCGGTCGCGTTCGTGATGGACGAGCCGCTGCTGTACGGCGAGATCGCGAAGGATCGCAATCCGGGCGCCTATACGGTGACCGGCACGCCGCTGATGCACGAGAACTACGCGTGCATGATGCGCAAGGACGATCCGGCGTTCAAGCGCGTCGTCGACGGCGTGATCGCGAAGATGCAGACGTCCGGTGAAGCGGAGAAGCTCTACGATCGCTGGTTCATGCAGCCGATCCCGCCGAAGGGCGTGAGCCTGAACTATCCGCTGTCGACGGAGATGAAGCAGCTCTTCAAGAATCCTACCGATCAGGCGCAGTACTGATTCGCACGCGCTCGGCGCGTCGTATCGCATGCGTGCGCCGTTCGGCACGCACGACGCATGCGTCGTATGATCGGCGAAACATCGCGGCCGTCCGATGCCGGTGCGGCCGTCTCACGATCCGTTGCATAGCCTGCAACGCGGCGCGCGCAGCCCGCGCGACGTCGCTTGCCGATGCACGTGCCGTTCCCTCCGCGCGACGCAGCTGAACCGCCGATCCGCGTCGTGTTCACCCATCGTTGATTCCCTTTTGTTCCCACACGCGCCCGCACGCCGCGCGATCGCATGCATGCGCGCACGCTGCGCATGCCCGCATCGGGTCCGGGCGTAAACCCGGATTCAGATTTCAATTTGAACTGGTCAGAATCGGCCGAAATTGTTCAACAATTTTCGGCGTAAAAACCTGCGGAGCCGCATGGGGCGGCGCGCAGGCGCAGTTGCGAGCCGTTTGCGCGATAGCCGAAAAATCGGGAGTCACGCCATGTCCGGTCAGTCTTCGCTTCGACCTTTCCTTCGCGGCGCGCTCGTGCCGCTGGCTTTCGCGGCTTCGCTCGCATCGGCGGCGCCGCTGCAGACGGTGAAGCCCGGCACGCTGCTGATCGGCTCCGATCTCACCTATCCGCCGTACGCCTATCTCGACGGCGGCAAGCCGGCCGGCTTCGATGCCGAGTTCTCGCGGATGCTCGCGACGCATCTGAAGCTCGAGCCGGTCTTCCTCGACACGCGCTTTCCCGATCTGATTCTCGGCATGAAGGCGCGCCGCTTCGATGTCGTCGCCTCCGCGCTGTACGTGACGCCCGATCGCGTGAAGCAGGTCGACTTCGTGCCGTACCTGAAGACGGGCGCATCGCTGCTCGTCGCGAAGGGCAGCGCGTATCGGCCGAAAACGCCCGACGAACTCTGCGGCAAGCGCGTCGGCTCGATCAAGGGCGCGTCGTGGACGCCGAAGCTGCGCGCGATCTCGACCGACACCTGCAAGCCGGCGGGCCGCGGCGAAATCGCGATCCTCGAATTTCCGACGTCGCCGGAGGCGACGTCCGCGCTGATGTCGAAGGCCGTCGACGTGCAGATCGAGGACGCGGCCGTCGCGCAGGGCATTCCGAAGCAGACGAACGGGCGTGTCGAGCCGAGCTCCACGACGCTGCTGTATCCGATCGTGATCGGCCTCGGCGTGACGAAGGGCGACGGCGGGCTGCAGCACGCGCTCGAAGGTGCGCTGAACGACGCGAAGCGCAGCGGCGAATACGGCAGTCTCGTGAAGAAGTACGGGCTGCAGGAGCCGACGGCCGCCGACGTCGCGGCCGCGCTCGGCACCGCGAAGTAGCCGCACGCGTTCGCGCGTACGCCGCTGCGGCGGCCGTTCGCCTCGCGCGATGCGCGGGCGGCCGCTTTCCCTTCCGCCGGTTGAGGAGTCTCCGATGCAGTTCGATTGGCACTATGCGTTGCAGCTGTTGTGGGACAAGGATTTCTGGCGCGCGTGCGTCGTCGTCGTGAAGCTCAGCGTGTCGGTGTGGGTGCTCGGCGTGCTGCTCGGCTTTCCGGTCGCGCTGGCGCGGCAGTCGCATCAGCCGGCGCTCAAACGCGCTGCGGCCGCTTATATCTGGTTCTTCCGGAGCCTGCCGCTGCTCGTACTGCTCGTGTTCATCTACAACCTGCCGCAGGTGTTTCCCGCGACCAGCACCGTGCTGTCCGATCCGTTCACGGCCGGCCTGATCGCGATGGTGCTCAGCGAGACGGCGTATTTCGCGGAGATCCATCGCGGCGGCATTCTGTCGGTGCCGCGCGGGCAGCTCGAGGCCGGCCGTGCGCTCGGCATCCGCTTCACCGGCATCCAGCGCATGATCGTGATGCCACAGGCGATCCGCATCGCGCTGCCGGCGCTCGCGAACGAGTTCATCACGATCGTGAAGCTCACTTCGCTCGTATCGGTGATTTCGCTCGCCGAGATTCTGCTCGTCGGCCAACGGCTGTACACGCAGAACTTCCTCGTGTTCGAAACGATGCTGGCCGTCGCGTTCTACTACGTGCTGATCGTCACGGTATTCAGCCGCTTGCTCGGCTATCTCGAACGGCATCTCGACGTCAGCCGCCGCACGGCGACGCAGCCGGCGCCGGCGAGTGCGGCGCTGCCGCTGTCGGCAGCGGCCGCCGCGCCGCGGCCGCGTGCGACCGCCGAGTTCGCACTGCGGCTCAAGGGCATCCAGCAGCGCTACGGCCGCCATGAAGTGCTGAAGGACATTCATCTCGACGTCGAACCCGGCCAAGTCGTGTCGATCATCGGGCCGTCGGGGTCCGGCAAGACGTCGCTGATCCGCACGATCAACGGGCTGGCGCCGCTGAACGCGGGCGAGATCGAGCTGTACGGCGCGCCGTTCATTCGTGCGGCGGGCGCGCATCCGCCGCGCGTGCCGAACGACCGCCTCCTCGACATCGGCATGGTGTTCCAGAGCTTCAACCTGTTTCCGCATCGCACCGCGCTGCAGAACGTGATGATGGCGCCGTGCTATCACCGCCAGGCCGATACCGATGCGATCCGCGTGCAGGCGCTGTCGCTGCTGTCGAAGGTCGGGATGCTCGAGCATGCGAACAAGTATCCGCATCAGCTGTCGGGCGGCCAGCAGCA